>CANQZO010000054.1 GCA_947628355.1 Candidatus Gastranaerophilales bacterium
TTAGTCTGACATCGGGAAAATATAAGCTGATATGAGTTAACCAATCACTTAATTGTGCCGTTAAACCGCTATATCCGTTTGTCATAAATTCTCTGAATGTTATATTTGCTTCATAATAACTGCCATTACGCTCAATGAATATCATCGGTACATCCAACAGAGTTTCAACGTAATCGTTAAATGTAAAATCGGGTTCTTTTTCAAATAGCTTTTTGCTTATGAACCCGCACCTGTCCTCATCTACATTCAGCCATGAGTTTGCTCTAAAAGATTTGTATTCCGTTAATTTTCCGCATCTTACGGGTGAATTTGAGTATAAAGCGCTTATTATAGGGCTCATTTTTATGGATAGTGCCAATTTTCTTATTGCGTCTGGTTCATCTTTATAATCAAAATTCGCTTGTATGCCTGCTGTTTCCCTCATCATAACAAAAGGAGTCAATCTTTTTTGAGGCAGATATTTTGTCATATATTCGTATCTTTTTTTGGGAATTATATTAATATTATTATAAGTTGATACGGGATGAATGCCTCTATTTATAACCATTGCACCTATTTGTTCGGAGTATCTATCAAGCAGTGTATAAAATTCATTTAGTTTTTTTGTTATCTCGTCCAAAGTTTTATATGGCTTTAAACTTAATTCTATCTGGCTTCCGGGTTCAAGCGTTATCATCCCGGTATTGCCTTTCAGCGCTGTCAAATGCCCGTCTTCGTATATTTTTTGCCATTCTTTCTCATCAAACAAATTAAGGATTTTTACTATATCCTCATATTTTACAGCCTGCTGATTATTTTTATATACAAGCAGTTTTTCAGACTCTACCCCGATATTTGTTTCATTTTTACAGCCGGAATAAAAAATCTCTGTAAGTTCCGATTTTGTTAATATGTATGTTTTATTTGTTAAAAGCATATAACCTTTCTTGCGAAAAATGCTTTGAAATCAGTTTTTCAAGATGCAGCATTATTTTATCTTCAAAATGTATTCCGTAGTGCTGATTTATTTCTCTGATAAAATAACACGGACTTGTTACGTTTATTTCTATGACTTTTTCACTTATAACATCAAGTCCTATTAAATATAATCCTCTTTCAGATAATTGACTTGCTATTTTTTCCGCCATTAATTTTTCGTTTTGAGTTAAATGAGTATCTCGGAAAAACTTGTCGCTGTGAGTGGAAAATTTAAAATTATGCTCTCCCGGGAGTTTTTGAATGCACTCATCCATTACATTTTCGCCGATAATTAGCACTCTTTTATCGCCTAACTTTGCTTCGGGCAAGTATTTTTGAACCATAACCGGAGTCTTGCCCTCCTGCGTCATTGAATTTATTATTGTAAGCAAGTTTTTATCTTCGTTGTTCAAATAATATACTCCGCTTCCGAAACATCTGTTCAATGGCTTTAATATTGCCTCATGGTTTCTTTCTGCAAAATTAAGAATTAACTCGGGTGAAGCCGTTACAATATTTTCGGGCGCAAATTCGGGAAAGCTGTTTACATGCAGTTTTTCGTTAAAGTTTTTTATTTCCGAAGGGTCATTGATTAACAATGTTTTTTCGCGGTCAACATAATCAAAAACATAGCACGCATTTATATATTCTATATCAACGGGCGGATCGGGACGGAAAAATACTATATCAAAATCATTTACTAAATATTCTTTTTGAGTTTTCTCATAAAAAATGTTTTCATCTTTTAAATATGCTTTGCGCGCCAATACGTGTGCTTGAGCCTGTTGTATGAATAAATCGCCCTTTACTGCAATATTAACCGTGTAATCACGCTTTAAAAACTCTTTAATAAACCAAAAATTTGTAACTAAATCATTAAATTCAAAATATTTAAGTTCTAATTCGTCAATAATAAACAAAATACTTTTCGGCATAACTTATCCCTTTTTCTTTAGATTAGCACTTCAATTATTTTTTTCAAACACTCGCCTGATTATGCCGTTTTCCGCCTTTAAAAGTTCCTGCGCTTTATTAAAATCAATATTATATTTTAATTGTAATATGCTTTCTTTTATTTTGTAATTATTTTGTTTAAGCAGATTTTTTGCGGTTTCATAATCTGCTTCGGCAATTTGAGCCGTTATTCTTACTGCTCTGTCTTTTAATTTAGTATTAGTCGGTTTTACGTCTATCATAAAATTTTTGTATGTTTTGCCGATTTTTACCATAGCACCCGTTGTAAGCATATTTAACACCATTTTTTGAGCGGTTCCCGCTTTCATTCTGGTTGAGCCTGTTATGGCTTCCGCGCCGGTTTCTATGCAGATATTTATATCGGCATAACTGCTCATTTTTGCCTTAGGATTGCAGGTTATTGCTATTGTTTTTGTGTTATTTTCTTTAGCGAGCCTTAATATTTCTGTTACATAATTAGCATTTCCGCTTGCCGATATTGCGCAGACGGTATCGTTTTTTGTAACCGCGCATTTTGTAAAATCTTCTTTTGCAAGTTCAATTGAGTCCTCAGCTCCCTCAATTGCATACTTTAAAGCCCTATCGCCTCCCGCTATTATTCCTTGCACCATTTCGTGCGGAGTGTTAAATGTAGGCGGGCATTCTGACGCGTCTAAAACACCTAAACGTCCGCTTGTTCCCGCTCCAAAATAAAACAATCTTCCGCCGTTTAAAAAATTTTCGCTTATTAAATCAATGGCTTGCGCTATAGGTGTTAAATTCTCTTTTATTTTTTGCGCAACTTTTAAATCTTCATTATTTATCATCCGCGTTATTTCTAAACTGCTCACTGTATCAATACTTTCAGTATCGGGATTTGTATTTTCCGTTATTATTATATCTTTCATTACTTTTCCTTTGCTGATTTTTCAGGCTCCGATTGTGCTGAAGCTAATACCTGTATAAAAGCATCCAACACTGTTATTAATATATCCAAAATCATACTGTAAGAACTCCTTCGGGAACCGTTTTTAAGTTTTCAAAAATTTGGTAATTGTTTTTGTCAAAATCCGCATTAATACTTGACTCTAAAACAAAAAATGTCGAACCGCTCCCTGACATTAAACTGTTTGGCAGTTTGTTTTTAATTTCCTGCAATTCTTTATAATCGCAAAACAGCGCTTTCTCAAAACTGTTATAAATCAAGGATTTGTCAAATTTACCCTGTTCAAGAAGCTGTTTTAATTTATATGTATTATTCGGATTTGTTTTATCCGTGAGCCGTGAAAATTTTGTGTAGGCTTCTTTTGTACTGACTCCGAAATTTTTGGGTTTTATTAAAGAAACACTTTGCTCAAAAAACGGCAAATTCTCTGTTATTTCACCTCTTGATGTGCATAACATGCACCCGCCTTTTAAACAAAAGTTTAAATCAGAGCCCATTTTAGCGCACAGCTCATCTACTTCGTTTATAGAAAACAAATTATTATATAGTTTATTTAAAGCGTAAAAAGTGCCTGCTCCGTTTGTGCTTCCGCCCGCCAGTCCCGCTGAAACGGGAATATTTTTTTCAACTAATACATTTAAATGGGCATTCTTAATCCCTGCTTTTTCAAAAAATTTTAGTGCGCATTTATATATTAAATTCCTTTCATCATAAGGAATTTCGTCAGAATTTCCGCTTAGATTTATTTTAATTCCCGCCTTTTCTTCAAGCTCAAAAGTCAGGAAGTCATATAAATTAATTGCCTGCATAATTGATTGAATATTGTGAAACCCATCGGGGCGCTTATTTAGGATTTCCAGTGTTAAGTTGATTTTTGCGGGAGTTTTTATTTTAATTTTTTTCATAGATTTTCTTTCAATTTTTCGCTTAATTCGCCCATTTGTTTTATTGACAGAGTTTCTCCGCGGGCATTTTCATTTATTGACAGCTCTTTAAGAGTTTTTTCTACTGCATTTTTACTAAATCCCGCATTAACAAGCGAGTTTTTTATGTTTTTTCTTCTCGTAGCAAAACAGCCCTTGACCACTTTGCGGAAAAACCCGTAATTATTCAATTTTAACATTGGTTCTTTATTAACATTTATTTTAACAATGGCTGAATTTACTTTAGGTGCGGGGAAAAATGACCTTGCATTAACCTTTGTTATAAATTCAATATCTGCCCAAAATTGAGCCAGTATTGATAATAAACCGAATTCCTTTGAGGGTGATTTTTCATTGGCAACAAGTCTTTTTGCTACTTCATACTGCACCATTAAAACTATTTGTTTTATTGAATTTCGATTTTTATTATCCAAATCATCAACTTCACCGAGCAAATGAGCTAAAATCGGCGAGGTTATATAATAAGGAATATTTGCAACAATTTTTAGGTTTTCTCCAAACTGCGATAAATCAGTTTTTAAAATATCATTATGTACAATTTCCAGATTATCCGCATTAATTTTTGAAAGTTCATTTACCATATCTTCATCAAGCTCTATTGCATAAACTTTTTTTGCATATTTTACAAGCTGTTCTGTTACAAACCCAAGTCCTGCCCCAATTTCAACTACAATATCCTCCTTAGTTATGCCGGAGATTTCAAGGATAGTTGAAACGGCACCCTCATCAATTAAAAAATTTTGTCCCAGTCTTTTTTTTGCTCTGTATTTTTTAGCGCGCTCAAAATAGCTCATATTATTCTTCTTCAATATATGAAACTATTTTGTTTAAGTTAGTGTCAAAACTTGATAACTTTTGAGCAACTTCATTGACAACAGCTGAAGTATTTTGTTGATTCTGCAAGGTTTCATTTGCTGCAGCAGTCTGTGCGGCTATGTAATTTAATATATCTTTTATCTCATAGCTCTTATCTTCGGACATAACCTCTACAAGTTTGTCAAATTTAGCACTCATGTCATTTATTTTTGTTTCTAAAGAGTTGATTTGTTTAGCCTGCATGCTGACTTTCTTTTGCAGCATTTCCTCAAGCGCAGTATATTTATTATTATTTTCTTCCGTTAATTTGTCTATTCTTTCATTTAATGAATCAATATCGGGAGTTAAAGCAGTATTTAACTGAACCATTACACCTGTTAAAAGGCTTTTTATTTCAGAGATATCTTCATTTTTTACAGCGTTTATAACATTTTCAAGATTTTCAATTTTAGAAACCGAAGCACCGATTTCGGATTTGATATTTTCACATATCAATGATTCAAGCTGTTTATGCCTTTTTATGGAATCAACCATATCAGATTTAATATTTTCGGTTAAAATACTTTCAATTCTTGCTATGTTTTCGTTTGTATTTGCTGTTTCAGATTTAATATTTTCTATAATATTATTTTGAGCATTATCAACAGTTTCTTTTACGTCTTTAATTTCAGATATTATGCTTTCTGCATTATTTTTAGCTGTTTCAATTATTTCATTGTGATTAGCTTCTTTTTTTATTTGTTCAATATTTTCCGACATTGCATTCAATGCAGAACCGGTTGCGTCAATCCACTCGGCTAAATAAATAAAGGCATTATTAATGTTTTTATTAGCTTCCAGATTTTTTTGCATTAAATTTACAAGTTCAGTTAACCTTGTTCCGAGTAAATTAAATTTTAATTCGGGATTAAATTCTTTTCGTTGGGTTTCCAGCTCTTGTATTACATTTTTAAAAGAGTCAAGATAGGTTTTAAACTCTTTATTGGCATCATCTGCCGATAAAATTAATTTATTTGTTCTGACACTGATACTTGAAATATCTTCATTTAATTCTTCAAATTTTTCTTTTATTGATAATATATCAGCCGAAGTTGATTTAGTGTTATCATCAAGAACTTTATTTAATTTTATAAAATCCGATTCTATATCAAGCAGAGTGTATAAATAAGAATCGGTATCTTCTTTAGTAGAATGCATTAGAGTGTTTAATTCCCAAGATAAATCTTCTAATTTATCTTTTAAATCAGGAATAGAATTTATTGTTTCTGTAGCTTTTGATAATTTTTCATTTATTTCATCAATTTTTAAATTTAAATTATCGTTAGTTTGAGTAAGTTTATTATCAAGTTTTTTACTTTGGTCTGACAGATTATTTATTTTATTAGCCCAATCATTCAAAAGTGTTATATTTTCATAAATTACATCAACTTTAGAAGCAATCATTTCTTCGTAAAATGATTTATGCAAAGAGTCAATTTTTTCATCGATTTCATCAACTTTAGCAGTTACTTCATTAATTGGTGAAAGAAAGTCAATTTTTTCATCGATTTCGTCAACTTTAGCAGTTACTTCATTAATTGATGAAAGAGAGTCAATTTTTTCATCGATTTTGTCAACTTTAGCAGTCCATTCATTAATTGTTGAAAGATTTTCATAAACAATATCCATTTTATTGGACAAATCTTCAAAATCCGGATTTGAGCTGAAAACATTATCAAAGTTATCTTTCAAAGCACGAATAATTTTGGATATATTTTTAGAATCATCCATAAAATCGCTTAAAGCTGCAATTTTTGATTGAATATCGGACATAGAAGAATCAACGCTGTCAATTTTTTGAGTCCAATCATTTAAAGAGGTAACATTTTCATATAATATATCTATTTTGTCTGCTACATCGTCAAAATCAATATTCGCACCTAATCGTGAATAAACATTTTCAATTGATTTATTTAAAAACCCGACTTTTTCAATCCAAGCGTGAATTATGCCAAGACTATCATAAATTTCGGCTATTTTAGCCATTTGATTTTCAAATTCAGTATTTTGGAATTTATCAAATTTATTTTGTAAGCCTTTTATTAAAGAGTTTGTTTCTTTAATATTTTTTTGATTAACGCTGTTTAAATCTGATAAAATACCCCCTATATCATCAATATTAGGAGTTTCGCTTAATTTATCGGTAATTTGTTTTATATACCCTGTCAAATCTTGGTGTAAATTTTCAAGCAATGCTTCAATTTGTTTAATGCTTTCTTTGTTTACACCTTCGCCTGTAGCCGTAACGGCATTTTCTTTTAGGGCATTTAATTCATTAACTATATTTTCATTGGTTTTAAGAGCTAAATCAAGCTGCTGTTTTTGATATTCTTCAAATTCAGCACTTGTAAGCGCAAGATTTTGAACGTTTTGTAAGTTTTCTATATATTGACTGACATTACTTGAGGATTGTTTTAAATCATTTATATCGTTGTATAAATCTTTCAGCAATGTTTCATTGCAATTATCCATTTGAAATGATAAATTTTCCAATTTTTCTTTAATATCTTGGAAATTGAGTTTTGCTTGAGTATCAGTCATTAAATTTTCAAGAGTTGACAAAGACTCTTTTATATTAAGTATGTCCATTTCCTTAACATTATCAAGGTTACTTAATTTTTCAACAACTTCTTCCAAAATTTCTTTATAATTATCAGCTGACATTTTTCACTCTCTAAATTACCTATCAAATCTATTTTATCAGACATAAGGATGAATTATTACAAATGTTAAGTTTGCTTAAGAGAAAAAACTTAACTTAAAGCTCAAGACTGTGTAAAGAAAAGGTTTAAAAGGTTTTTAGATTTAGATAAAATTCTTAACAAATATAACATAGAAATAATGATATATAATTTTAAATTCCAAATTTCTTAAAATAACAATACAAATAAGACATAATCTTTTTTAACCGAAAGTATAACAGTTAAATATAGTCATTAAGTGCAATGCAGGCGGAGGGAAAATAATTTATTATAAGAGAGTAAATCCTCAACTCTTCTGATTGCTTATTCTTAGTGCTCATCCCCTTCTTGAAAAAGAAGGGTTTTTTTTGCGAAATTCCGTACGGATGAAATCCGGTTAGCGAAAGCCGCAGTTCCGACAAGCGAAGCGGCAGGAACAACAGGCTTGAGCGAAAGGAATTTAAAGAAGAGGTTTTTCTGCAGGGCGGAGTCGAGGCTGTGCCGAGCGAGCCCGAGGGAGCAACAACCCGACCGAGCGAAAGAAACCGAAAGGTTTATGAAAGCGAGGTTGCAGGGGTTGTGCGAACAGGAAAAACCGACAGATGTTCCGCAGGGCGCCCGCAAAGCGGGTTTAAAATCTGGTTCAAATATAAATAAGTTAAACTAACTTTAAAGCTGCCGCTGCAGCCGAGCCCGAAGCGTTGAGGCAGAATGTTTGTGACAACGAAGTGAAGCAAACAACTCTGCCGAAATGGAGCAAAATCCAAAACAAAGAAGCCGCAGTTCCGACAAGCGAAGCGGCAGGAACGACACGCTTATGGCCGCGTCATTACAAGCGGAATATCTTTCGGATAAACTTCTTCCGTTACTCCGCTGCAGCCTGTTATAAAGAAAAACTCAAAACTTTCACCGTGTTCAATGTTGAAATCATCAAATGGTATTTTTATTTCAAAAATTTCTTTATGGACATATTGAATATGGTGGTCGCTCTTAAATCTCCATAATCCGTCTTTTGTTGCCGTAGAAAATTGAAGCGGATATTTTCGGTTACTTGTTATTGCAAATTTTACTTCGTGAGTATATCCGTCGAGCTGAACAGGCAGTAATGCTTCTTGTTTATTTGTGGTTCTTATCGGTGATGTTACATCTACTGCATCATTATAAGTTTTTATATATACATATATTGAAAAATATTCCTTAAAACTGTCTTTACTGTTGATTAAATATTTATTTATATCAAAACGCAGATATAAATTATCTTTATCATTGCCGAAATATATTCTGTTAAACAGTTTATTATCTTGAAGAATAGGCCCGTCGGGGATATCAATACAGCCTGCTGCAAGCCATTCGTCATTACCTTTTACCATTCCGTTTAATAGCGGAGTTATTTCACGTTGAGGGTTTTTAAACGGTTTACCCATATATGAAATTAACGGCATTTCAAGAGATGACGGAATAGGTTTTTCTATAATATTATAGACATTTTTTAGATGTTCGCGGAATAAAAAATCAAAAATATGGTCTTGACCCGAGTTATTTGGTTCGCCGTACCACCAGAACCAGTCCGAACTTTCGGCTATATATATTTCCCGTTTAGCTGATTTTATTTGTTCTTTTGTAAGTCTGCCCGATTTTTCCGCATCTTTTAAATCATTTCTGGTTTGAACAAGATATTTCCAAGCAAGATTTTTTGTCGGTTCGGCTATCCACAATTGAAATTCCTGATTAACCCAAGAACCTGCCGTAACCTTTTTTAATAACTTTTCCGTTTTTTTATTTTCTTTTATATAATCGCTGATTAAAACGGTTTTAATGTTCTTATCATTGTTTATTAAAGAATAAATACGTTCTAAAAATACGGCACCGTCCATAGGATAAGAATCCCAGCTATTTTCTCCGTCCATTGCTATTGTCAGCAAATGTTTTTTATCGGGAGAATTTTTGAGTTTATCGTGTACGGTTTTTATTCTGTCAAATAAATCATTTGCACACAAAACACTGTCATGGTGCGGATATTCAAAACTGATTAAATTAGGAATAACCGAATCTCTAAATACAATATTTATTTCTTTATCGCGTTTGGTTTTGTATAAATACAGCGAACAAACATCGTAAGGGTCTTCATAGCAGCCGCGGAAATCACGAATAAATACCTTTTTTAAAGAGTTGGATAAAACGCTTTCATCGGTTATAACCCAGTCAAAACCAAGATTTGCAAGCACATCAAGAGTCTTTTGGCTTATGCAATGTTCGCTTGGCCACATGCCTTTAGGTTGTCTGCCGAAAGTTTCGGTTATTTTATCAACCGCCATTTTTATTTGTTCTTTTACATCCACCATAAGTGCTATTTTACAATCCGGCATTGTATTTTTTATTGCGGGAGTTTTTAAATCATTCGGATTTATTAAAATAGGCAAAATCGGGTGATTGTAAGGGCTTGTTAGTATTTCTATTCTTCCCTCATCTTGATACTTTTTAAAAGCGGGAATAATTTGTTTTATAATTTTTCTGTTTAATTTTATTAAATTTTGCCTGTCTTTTAGAGTGTAATTTTTGCCTTTTTTCTCAAATTTTTTAAGTTCGGGATAGACATTTTTCCATATAGGATCAAACCAGACAAGATTAAATAACATCATAATATCCGCGTATTCTTGCAGAGTAAAATCCTCAATGCCTATATCATCGCGGGAATAGCGTTTTTGATATAGCTCGTTAAATCTTGGATTTTTAGAAATTAAATTATCATAATTAACATCAAAAAAGTAGTTTAAAATATAAAGTTTATCATCATCAGATAAATCTTCAACAGGGGTAATAGTAAGTTTTGAGTGAATATCATGCGCATTGTTATTTGCATAATCTTCAATAGCGTCTAAAAGAGCCGGAACAAGACTGAAATTTAATTTTATTTCGGGGAATTTATCCAAAATAATAAGCATATCAAGATAGTCTTTGATTGCATGCAGTCTGACCCAAGGCATTAAACGTATCCCGC
>CANQZO010000055.1 GCA_947628355.1 Candidatus Gastranaerophilales bacterium
CAAAGCCGGAACCTCTGCCTATAATTTTTTCTACCTCAACACGTGCATCTTTTAATGTTACGCCCATTGTTTTTAATGTTTTTGCCGCAACACCGGTGCCTTCTCCGATTAATCCTAACAGCACCTGCTCCGTACCTACAAAATTATGACCCAGTCTTCTTGCTTCTTCTTGTGCAAGCATTATTACTTTTATAGCCTTTTCGGTAAAACGTTCAAACATTGCTTTACTTCTCCTAATAAGACTCTTATATAATTATTTTACACCATAATCAAAATTATACAATCGCTTTATTGTAATTCTTCCAGTTTTATTTTTGCGGGGTTATAGTCTTGTGATACTTTAAGTGCTTTTTGATATTCTTCTTTTGCTTTTTCTTTGCTGTTTATTTTTTCATATATCATCCCGTATATATAGTGTGTTTCGGGATCTTTATATGAAATTAATAAACTTTGTTCTATATATTTTTTTGCTCTTGAAAAATCGTTATTGTTTAGCAGAACTCTTGCCGTGTATTTATATATTTCACGATTGAACTTCTCTAAATATTTAATTTTGCTTATTATTTTTTCTATAATCTCTTTTTGACGATACTTAAACAACATCTCTAAATCCTGCTCATAATAATTTCTTATTTGAAAATATGTAGGTGTTATATTGGTGATACCGTCATTTATTATATTTATTAAACATAATAACCAGTTAACCGCAGAAGATGAACCTTTTATTAAGGTTAAAATTACTTTTGCTTCATTTAATTCGCCTGTAAGAAATTTTACATAAGCACATCCGTAAAGGTTTTCAGCTTTATTAAAATATTCAAGCGCTGTTTCCGGATCTGTATTTTTTAGGGCTGTTTTTGCTTGAGTATTATAAATCTTTTCCGCTTCTAATGCTTTTTCGTTCATTATACTTTATTAGATGAATTAATTTCGTTTTGCTTCATTTTCACGCGTTCCTGCATAATGAAATCTCTTGCGCTGGGATGAATATTATTTGAATATGCACCTTTTATAAGTTTATCAATTTCAACATCAGCTTCTTTTTTAGGTGCTTCTTCTTTTTTTGTGTTGTATTCAACCATAAATGCAACCGGATCGGCCTTTAATTTTTTTATTTCGTCATATGTAAATTCTTTATATTTACATTTTTCGTTATTTTCCATACACAATTGAGCTTGTATTGCATAAGAAGTTAATATTGGCACGGTATTTAGTTCAATAGTTTTGTTAAATGCTTCATGAGCTTCATCCGTCATTGCTATTTTCATATAGGAACTTCCTAAGTAATACCAAGCTACTGCGCTTGTTTCATCTTTTTCGGTAAATTCTTTTAAGTCGGATATACATCCGATATAATTTTTTTGTTTATATTTGCTTATTGCGCCTTTAATTATTTTATTATCGCTATCCGAGGCACATACTTGTGCTGCAATGCCGAACACTCCTGTAATTGATAATATTAGCAATGCCAATAAGATTTTTTTCATATATTATCCTCTTAAAATAACTGATTTTTTACCAAAATTACCTAATATAAATTATATACCCATTTTTTCAAAAAATATAGTATTATACATTTCTTATATGAAATCTTTTATTTTTTTTCATATTTTTAATGTAATTATTTCAATAAATACTATATTAATATTTGTAACAAAGTTATAATGTAATATGTAATTGTTGAGTAAACATTTTGTTTAATGATTATAATTCGGAGGGGCAATGAAAATTAAAATTAAGGAGACGGTTAAGGCTAAAAAAGGCTGGAGTTTGTATAAACTTGCACAAGTGCTTGATTTGCCGCAGCAGACTGTTTATTCATGGGCTAACGGCAGAACCCAGCCCAGTTATGAAAATATGGACAGATTATGCGAAACTATTTGCTGCAGTGTCGGTGATTTATTTGAAGCTGAGCCTGTTCAACAAAAACTTAACCTCGCGGTTAATCAATAGCATTTAATTCCCTGTGTGCGTCTTGAACTGTTTTTATGACGCTAATTTCCCTGTTTACCTTTTCGGTAGTTAAATATATTAAATATTCTATATTGCCTTTTTGTCCTTTTACGGGTGAAAAGGTTAAATCTTTTGTGTATAATCCTTTCTTTGCACATTCTTCCATTACTTTATTTATTACTTGAATGTGAATTTCTTTTTCTCTTACTATGCCGTTTTTGCCAACCTGCTCTTTCCCCGCTTCAAATTGAGGCTTTATTAATGATACTATTTCTAACTTGTCATTTTTACCAAGTTTTATTATATTTTCTATTACTCTTATTATTGATATGAATGATAAATCCATTGTTATAAACTCGGCATACTCATCATTATCATCATAGATATCATTTTCCGAGCAGTTTTTTATATTAACTTTTTCTATTACTTTTACTCTCTCGTCGGTTCTCAGCTTCCATGCCAATTGACCGTAGCCTACATCTACGCTGTATACCTTTTTTGCTCCGTTTTGAAGCATGCAGTCCGTAAATCCGCCTGTTGAAGCTCCTGCATCCAAGCATATTTTACAGTTTAAATCAATATTAAATTCTTTAATTGCTTTTTCCAGCTTGTATCCTCCGCGAGATACGTATGGCATTGTTTTTATTTCTATTGTTGTATTTTCTTTTAATTCAAGCATATACCCCGATTTTGTTATTGTTTCGCCGTTTATTTTTACATCGCCCGCCATTATTGCAGCTTGAGCTTTACTTTTTGTTTCAAAAAAGCCCTTTTCAGTCAGAATTTTATCAAGTCTTTCTTTTGTCATTAAAAATTAAATATCCTTTTTGCGTTTTTGGTTGTTTGTTCTTTTACTTTTTCAACATCTATATTTCTAATGTTCGCTATTTCCTGTGCGATGTATTTTAAATAAGCGGGAGAGTTTAATTTTCCCCGAAAAGGTACAGGCGTAAGATATGGTGCATCCGTTTCAAGAAGTATCCGCTCAAGCGGGATTATTTTTGCCGTTTCTTTTAAATCTTTTGCGTTTTTAAAGGTTATTACTCCGCCTATTGCTATATAATAGCCTTTTTCTATACATCTTTTTGCAAATTCACAGCTGCCCGAAAAACAGTGAAAAACAACGGTTTGTAAATCATAATCCTGCAATATATTAAATGTATCTTCATGAGCTTCTCTATCGTGTATTAAAACAGGCTGTCTTACTTCTTGAGCAAGCTCTAATTGTTTTCGCAAAACAGTTTTTTGCAGTTCTTTTGTTTCGGTTTCCCAATAATAATCCAGTCCGATTTCGCCTATGGCAATGATTTTTTTATTAATTGCCAATTTTTTTAATGTTTCTTCTGCTTTATCATTGTATGTTTTAGCTTCAGACGGGTGTACGCCTAATGCGGCATATAGCATTTCATATTTACCGCTCAAGTCTAAAATTTTATCAAATGTTGACGGCTCAACCCCGGGGATTATTACTTTTTCTATTTCATTTTCCCTTAATTCTTTTAAAAATCCGTCAAAATTTATTTGATATTCTTCAAAATCTATATGTGAATGTGTATCTATCATAACTTTACTATAACAAAAAAAATTTTTATGTGATTTGATATATATGAAAAGTTTTGGAAAAATATAAAAAATGGAAATCACTGCATTAATAAATAAGCCGCAAAGCAATATTAAAACGAATAAAAAACGGGTAACTGCAGCCTCGATTGCAGGAAGTGCATTAGGAATAGGCGCGGCAGTCGCAGGTGTTTATGCTTTGGCAAAAAAACGCAATCCTATGACTACACTTAAAAATTTAACATACGAGGAGGGTGATGTTCTTTTAATCGGTGCAGGTTCGGTTTTGGGCGGGTTAACAGGCGGTTTATTGGCTGATAAAAATAAAAACAATAAAACACTTAAACTCCGTGAGGCTTCTCAGCAATTTGTAGGGAATATGGTTTTCCCTATTTCCATTCTGGCGGGAGCCAACAAACTTCTTAATAAATTTGTTATTAAATCTGTTGAAAATCTTTCCGCGCGCGATATGGTTATTAAAACCGTCGTTTGTATTGCCTCGCTGGTTGGCGGTATGGAACTCGGCAATGCCGTTATGAACAGGGTTAACAATAAAATTTTTAAAGAAGAAATTAAACATGATGTCCATGCGGAAGATTACTTAGTACATGCTGATGATTTGTGTTTGACTGCTAATATGGTTTTAAAAGATTTTAAACAAATTTCTGCAATTACTTCAAAAATTCTTCCTTTAACTTTTATTGTGGCCGGCTCTAAAACAGGAATGCAGCAGTCTGAAAAGAGTATTAATTTATAAACTCGCACATTACTTCGTTACTTAAAAGTATTCCTTTTTTTGTAAGTTTAACAGTGCCGTTTTCAGCAGTTAATAAATTTAATTTTTTATATTTGTTAAGTATAACAGAGTATTTTTTCTCAAAATTAATATTATATTTTTTGTTTATATTATCAATATTTATGCCGTTATTAAGCCTTAAAGCCAGTATTATTTCTTCCTCCAGCTTTTGTTGGGCGGTTAAGACAGTTTCTTCTTCCCTGTCAAGCGGATTAGCAATATATTTTTTTAAATCTGATTGATTTTTATATCTTATATCGCCGATATATCCCGAGGCGTTAATGCCGAAGCCGTAATAGTTTTTATTTTGCCAGTAGCATAAATTATGTCGCGAGGCAAAGCCTTTTTTAGCGAAATTACTTATTTCATAATGTTCAAATCCTTGTTCTGCAAGAGTATTACAAATATATAAAAACATTTTTTCCTGCAAGGTGTCATCGGGGAGGTTATCAGGCGGATTTTTCCCGAAGTATGAGTTTTTTTCAATTTTTAATCCGTATGTTGAAATATGAGTTATATCAAGTTCAATTGCTTTTTTTATATCACTTTTCAAGTCAGAAAGATTTTGATTGGGCAGTCCGTAGATTAAATCAATGCTGATATTGCTAAAACCTATATTTTTTAAATTATTTAATGCTTTATAAATTGTTTTTTCGTTATGTAATCTGCCGATTTCATTAAGTATTTTTCCGTTAAAAGTCTGAACCCCTAAAGAAATTCTGTTAATTCCGAGTTGTTTAAAATGTTTGAATTTATTTTCGTCAACGGTTTCAGGGTTTGCTTCAATAGTTATTTCGGCATTGTCAGCCGGTTTAAAAAGAGACAGTATTTTCTCCATATCTCTTCCGTCTAATAAAGACGGTGTTCCGCCGCCTATATACAGAGTTTTTAATTCCTCATTTTCATACTGTTCTTTTATTTGAACAATTAGTGAACTTATATATTCATCTTTTAACTGAATATCTGCCCCCGATACAAAGTCACAGTATCGGCATTTTCTTATGCAAAAAGGAATATGAATATAAGCGTGGTTGGTCATGGCTGTAATTCGGGATTAATTAAAACTTCTTTATCTTTTATAATCAATACTTTTTTATTTAAAAATTCTTCCACCATCAGCGGAATTGCTTTTGTTCCAAGATGATAGCCGTCAACATAGTATTGAGTTTTTGTATTTAATTTATCATCAACGAGTTTATTAAAAATGGAACAAAATACAAATCCATTTTTGTGTGATAATTCTTCAAGTTTTTCATTAAATATTTTTGTTGCAAGATTTCTGTCATGTTCGCTTCCGATACTCGGAAGTAAAAAATCTTTAGGTACAGAGTCATTTTGAGATGCAACAGGCCCCCAAGTAATTACTTTCATCTCTTCATTTTGAAGCATTTTTATGTATTCAAGGTAGTTTTTTAATATAGCTTCAATTTCATCATTCATTGATTGAAGATTGAATTCACCGTTTTCATCTTTTTCAACACGTTTAAATAAATGCACTCTTATATCAATTTCACCGAAGGATAAAACAACAATATCACCCTTTTTTATATAACTGTTCTTAATCAGAAATTTAGTCTTATTTAAAGTATTGGTTGTTGAATTTTCTTTCATTGAATTATATGCAAGGACAGCGCCTAAATGGTAATTTTTAAATGCAGGCATTGATTGGCAGCCTGTTGTGATACCATACTTCAATTTTTTATAAGACAAAAAATCCTGCCCCGAGAAGAAAACGCTGTGACTGTCGCCTATAACAAAAATAGTTCCTGCCTTTACTTTTGTTACTTCTTGATTGGTTAGTTCATTTACCGTTTTTAAAAGATGAAAGTCTGACAGCTTATTGCATTTTCCCCAGTTGTTAAAAGAAGTAAACTTAAATTTTATTCCGAGAAAATTAATAAATAATCTGTTTCTGACTCGTTCAAACTTAAAAAGATTTATCATCTGCCAATTTTATCTGTTTGTATGAACAGTGCCTAAAGCACTTCTTCTTACAACTTGGCTTTCATCTTCTTCAACGGTTAACATACCTCTGTCATCAATATGTTCTCTTTGAGGTACATAATTGCGCTGGTTTTCAACATCGCTTTTTATACCGTTAAAAAAGTTACTGATTGGGTCAAACCAATGATTTTGAGAAGCATATACAATAATTGCAATAAGACAAATCCAAAAAAATAATTTATTCATAAAACCACCTCGCACTAATCTTGATAATATAAGGTTATATTATTTTTCAATGCTTGTCAAACCGTATTAATTATTAAAATTGTATCTTTGAATATTATTTGATAAAATTTAATTGGAGTAAAATTTAATGAATAAATTTACCGTTGAAAAAATGCGGACAGATGATGTTGGCGAGGTTTATAATATTGAAGCAATTATACACCCTAATCATCACTGGTCAAAAGAGTCTTTTTATAATGAGCTGGCAAATAATCTTGCACGTTATTGGTGTATAAAGGATTATAATAAAAAAATATGCGCATATATAGGATATTGGATGATATTTGAAGAAGCGCATATAACAACGCTTGGAGTCCACCCTGATTTCAGACGTCTTCAGCTTGCTCAATCCCTGTTGATAAAAACAATTGAAGACTGCTACGGCGAAATGATAAAATATATGACTCTGGAAGTACGTGAAAGTAACATTCCGGCAATAAGTTTGTATGAAAAATTTTTATTTGAATCAATAGGGGTGCGAAAAAATTACTACCAGGATAACGGTGAAAACGCTATAATTATGTTTACCCAAAATATCTGGTATGATAAATTTAAAGATAATTTTAAAATAATAAAAGAAAATATAAATAAGGTTGATATAGCTTATGCTTAATAAACGTGTAAAAGAGGGAATAAAGCAATTTCACAGTGAGAACAGAAAAATAAAATTCTGCCTCGGTACAATTGCACTTATTTGTTTATGCGTACTTTTATTAATAATATCAACATTTACACAAATAAAGATAAACTTTAATTTGCCGGAGAGCTGTATTGGTAACTATTTAAAATTTGAATATATCCCGCAGATACCAATAGTCATATTTATTGCAGGATTAATGGGAGAAGCCTGCGGATTTTTAGCGGTTTTAATATATATATTAATGGGGTTAACTCCGTGGTTTCCCGTTTTTGCACTTGGAGGAGGGCTTTCTTACATATTCCAATTTAATTTTGGGTATATTTTTGCATATTTATTTGCTGTTATATTATGTTCGAGAGAAATTAATAAGGGAAATTCCATTAAACATATAATATTTGCTGTTTTATACGGAATTCTTACCGTTCATGTTTTAGGAACTTTATATATGATTATTATTGCTTTAATAAGACATGAAAGTTTTGATTTTATTGCAAATTGGATATATTATCAATCACTATCAAAAATATTATATGACTTCGTATTCGGTATACTGGCTTTAATAATGGCAAAAGGATGCCGTAAAATTTTATGGCTTATTATGGGTTAAAGTCCAAATTGTAATAATGCCGTTATTATTAATTTCTCAATTATCTGTAAAATAATAATAGCAATCAAAGGTGAAATATCAAGCATACCAATAGGCGGAATAACCGCTTTAAAAGGTGTCATAATCATATCATAAACTCTTACTAAAGAGGCTAAAGGCTCTTTTCGAGTATCAAATATCGGTATCCAGCTTAATAAAACCACTATAATAATTATCAAATATACTATTCTAAAAGTGATTGAAACGAAATATGAAATCATTACATGTTCCTTTATGACGTATGTGAAGTGTTATAACATTCGCAATTATTTCGTTCAATAGGTGTATTTTCTATAATAGCGAGTAATAATTCTTTTAATCTGCTTATATTTGATTTAAAAACTTGAATAACCTCTTGATGAGTAACAGGCGGAACATCACCTACTAAGCCTGCATCGTAATCTGTTATTAAAGCAATGGTAACAGGGCACATATCAAGTTCATGAACAAGATGTACCTCGGGATACTGGCTCATATTAATAACTTCCCAGCCTTGATTTGTAAAGAATTTTGATTCTGATTTTGTTGTAAATCTCGGACCGTTTATAACAACAACTGTTCCTGTTTCATGAACGGTAATGCCGAGTTTTTTTGCCTGCTCAATAGCTATTTGTCTTAATTCGGGACAATAAGGGTCAGCTGCAGAAGGATGAACACAGTTAGGACCTTCAAAAAATGTGTTTTTTCTGCCGTCTGTCCAATCAACAAACTGATCGCAAATAACAAAGTCGCCGGGTTTTACGTGTTTTTGCAAACTTCCTGCTGCGCAAGGAGATATAACCCTTGTAACTCCTAAAGATTTTAATGCCCAAACATTAGCCCTATAATTTACCAAGTGAGGTAAAAATCTGTGATTTTTACCGTGGCGGGGAATAAATGCCACTTTTTTTCCGAATAATTCCCCTATCGTTATAGGGTCGGAGGGTTCTCCGTAGGGTGTATTTACCGTTATTTCATCATAAGGCATACCCGATTCTTCAAAAAAACTGTAAAATCCGCTCCCGCCTATTATACCTATCTGTGCTTGATTTTTCTCACTCATATTTTTTCTCCTAAATGACAGGAATATTTTAACATAAAAAAAATGCATAAAAAAACCGCTCTTAAATGAGCGGTTTTTTATTTATTCTTGAGTTTTTTTCATTTGAATTGAATCTGTATCTTCAAGTAAATCATTTTCGTAATCGTAATTATCTTCGTCGCTGGTACCTGTATCAATTTTACCGTCATAAGATATACGAATTTTTAACCCCTCTTCTGTTCTGCCGCGCTTTCCTGCAACAGTTCTGAATTCACTTTCACTGATAGGACGATCAACATAAATTTCACGGGTTCTGGTTCCCGATTTCAAGTCAAATACTTTACCCTCAAGCCCCCAAAACCTTATGCCGTCAGTTGTGATAAAATTAGGATGTTCGTAAGAAGACGTATTCTCGCAATCAACATTTCCTGCCACATTTAATGCGGATGCTATAGAATTACAAAAATCACTGTCACCAACATTTTCATCAGCCCAATATGCTGCAGAATTTGCTGCAACCGAATATACAGTTGAGTCCATTGCGTTTGCTACGGCACTTTGCATATCATATAATGCTTTTTTGTAATATACTTTATCTTTATCAGGTCGTACATTATCAATAACAGGAATTAAAATAGCTAAAAGTACGGCTATTATTGCTAAAGTAACCAATGCTTCCGAAAGAGTAAATGCTTTTTTCATTATTTATTCCTTATCTTCACATTTTTATTAAATAATCTATATACTATGATAATACCACAAATTGATATTTTCAACTCGTTTTATATTTTTTTAATATTGAGCAACTAAGTTTTTTTCATATTCATATTTATCTTCATCCGGTATTGATACTTTTCCGTCATATCTTATAGTCAATGCCAATCCCGGAACTTTATGATTTTCATCTCTCGGTTTCGTTAGTTTGTCGTTCTTTAATTCATTATTAGAAAATTTTCTGTCAAAATAAACGGTTATCTCGGGCTCGGTGAATTCTTGTTCAAATCCCCAAAATCTTAAGCCGTCAGTTGTAATAAAATTAGGTGATTTGTAACTGGAGGATGATGAATCACCACCACCGCAGGATGTCTTACCGGAAGTGTTTATGAAATTAACGAAGTAAGAACATATGTTTAGCCCTTTTAAATATAGCGGTCTTCCGGTTTCTTCATAAACATTATTGGCAACCACATCCAAATCCATTATTTTACTCATTGCCCCTTGTATTGTTTGCAGTCCTTTTTTATAGTAAATAGGATCCTTTTCGGGTCTTGTATTATTTAACACCGGTATTGTAACTGCCATAACAATACCTAATATAGTAAGAGTTACCAAAACTTCAGCTAAAGTAAATGCTTTTTTCATATTCCTCCTATTTTGTTTTTATTTGAATATAAAATAATAATATAATTATTTACGCTTTATTTCAACTTTTTTAATATATACTTGATATAAATTTTTTAGGTGTATATAATTCA
>CANQZO010000056.1 GCA_947628355.1 Candidatus Gastranaerophilales bacterium
CATTTGATACATTTAGATTCATCAACTTTAAAATTTAATTCCGACATAAAATCACCTTTCTCTTAACCTGATAATAGCAAGATTCACGAATAAAAACAAGAATTTATAAATAACTATTGACTAAAAAAATTTATACGATAAGATAATAATTGCTGAGGGCGTTTAGCTCAGTTGGTAGAGCGCCTCCCTTACAAGGAGGATGTCAGGAGTTCAAGTCTCTTAACGCCCACCATTAAAACAAAGATAGGATAAGGTTTTTAGCCAAGTCCTTTTTTTTATGCTTATATTTAAAAATATGCTTGTGTGTAATTTGTGTGTAATTGCTCTTTTGGGAAGAATGATAAGATTTAATAAAAAATAATAAAAGTAAATAATATTAAATTAATCTCAATTAAAATTACAAAAAACAATATATTAATTTTTTTGTTCAAAATTAGATAATGCTTCTAATGCAATATTCTGTTGCCCTTTCATTGTATGAGCATAATGCATAGTTGTTTGAATCTTTTTATGATTTAAGATTGATTGAATTACCGGTAATGGAATATTTAATGATACAAGCCTTGTGGCACTTGTGTGTCTTAAATCATGGAAAGTAAAATTTTTAATATCGGCAAGTTTCAAGATATTTCTAAATCCCCTACCTATACTTTTATATCGAGTGTTAGTGTCCGGATTAGTAAAAATATATTCATCATTAGAATTTTTAGCTTTTAATTCAACAAGAATATTATATAACTTTTCACTTAAGGGAAGCTGGTGCATTAATCCATTTTTTGTATTAACAGCTGTTATTGTTCTATCTGTAAAATTTACACATTCCCATTTCATTCCAAGAATCTCTCCCTGCCTCATACCTGTTAGAAGTGCCATTAAAATTATTGGCTTTAAATACTTATGATAATCTTTATATTTTTTTCTGAGATTTTCTTTTTCTGAAGCAGGTATATTTATAAAAGAATAATCTCCATCACAAACTTTAATTATTTTATCTTGCTCTTCTGATGTTAAATATCTTACAAGTTTATTAGGTACTTTCAGTTTATTTACTAACTTAACAGGATTTTCTTTTGCATATTTATTTTTTATTGCAATAGAAAAAATTTTGCTCAAAACTCCCAGTTCTCGATTTATAGTAGCTGGAGAAATAGCCTTTTTATTTTTTGTTGTTTTTCTAAAGCAAGTAGCATTTTGACGAGTTTTTATATATTTTTCTATAAGTTCCGGGGTAATCTGAGAAATACATTTGGAACCCCACAGTTCTTTATAGTGTTTTGCTATATATATTGGTGTGTAATTAGAAGCTAAATTATTCTTTGCATACTCAATATAATTATCTACAATCAAGCTAAAAGGCTTTTTGCCGACGTTTTCGGCTAAATCGAGCCTGCCTCTAAGTAAATCAGCCCGAAAAATAGTTAAATATTTTTCAGCATCCTTTTGGCATGTTGCATCTGGTATTGACCGATGATAACGTTTTCCATTAATCATGATTTCAAATTGCCATTTACTGCCTTTTTTGTATAATCCCATTTATTTTCTCCTTATTTTTCATATATACATCTAAAATATTATACTAAGAATTCTCTATAAACAGCTCTATGAGACAATATTCAGCTCATTTAATTATTAAATGTAAACAAAAAAATAAACTTTAGTATAATATTTTGCCACTACAAATAGGATGAGATGAGTGGAGAAAAAATCTTAGTATAATAAATTGGCACTGAAAATAGAAAGAGGTGAGTGGAGAAAAAATCTTAGTATAATAAATTGGCACTGAAAATAGAAAGAGGTGAGTGAAGAAAAAATCTTAGTATAATAAATTGATACTTAAAAAACGAAGGAGAAGGAATGGAAGGAAAATTATTTTTAACAGTCGATGAAACAGCAAATTTATTAACAGTGAAACCGGCAACAATATATTCTTGGCTTCATTACAAACAGATACCGGATAATACATATAGAAAGCTTGGACGTAAGGTTGTATTTATAAAAAAAGATCTATTGGAGTGGTTTTATAACGGAGCGGAAATGAAAAGGAGGAATGGATAAAATGAAAACAACCAAAAATAACAGGTTAAATATATTTGTAAAAAGGCTATTTCTATGTCCTTATCTCATTATATATTTTTATACATTTTTTGTTAAAAGAGAATAACTTATTAACCTAAAGTTTTTTCTTTAATGGAAAAAACTTGGCTTTGATGCTAAATATCTTAAGAAAATTAAACAAAAAATGTAAATAAGGGGGATAAATAAAATGAAACAAGAAAATTATTTTATCAAAGCAGATAAATTAGTATTTAATATACCTTTTGATAAATGTAAAATAGCACACAAAATAGAATATAGCAAGAGTCTATTGGGACTAAATTACGACATTAAACAAGATGGAATCTTAATAAAATTGTCAGGAAAGCTATTTGCTAAACCGGATGATTTTGGCTCAATTAATAAATTAAATATGAATTTATTATCAGAAAAAATTTATCAACTTACTGATATTAATATTGATAATCATTATTTATTAAATGATGCACAGGTATTTTCCGTAGATATAAAAGAAGATTTTTTTCTTGAAGAAAATCCACAATATTATCTATCTGAATGCAGAGAAATCTTTAGAAAGAAAAGTGATAAGTTTGAAATTACAAGATATCTGGATTTAAAGTACCAAGATGGTCTTGCCTTAATTCCAAAAACAAAGGAAAAGCTAAGATTTAGTATGTACAACAAAGGAAAAGATATTCAACGTTCCTACAATAAAGAGTATAGAAAAATTTTTGATTATAAATTTTTAGAGAAATCAATTAATAGTCTAAGAATGGAATTGCAATTAGCGTCTTTTAAAAGAATGAGGAAGGAATTTGGTATTTCAAGTTACTTTGATCCGACAATAAATTATATTTTAAGTTGTGAACGTAATGTTGTAGCTGATTTTTATGAAGAGTTAATGAATCAATAGGAGAAAATATGAAACAAAAAAACGGAAAAAAAACAGCTTGTGAATTAGAAAAAGAATACGCAATGGAAGGCATTAGCGAAAAATGTAACTGGGATTTGGCCGATATAAGACAGTTTTACATAAGAGAAACTTGCATTGATAAAGGAACATGTCTTTCAAGAAAAATGAAAGAATATAAGATTTTTTTTAGTAAGTATCAACAAGATAATAAAGAAAGCTTCAGAATAAGAGAATTAAAAGAAAAATTGAGAGGAAACTAAAATGGCAATAGAAATTTTTAACGAAATAAAAACAGGAGGATTTGTAATACTTCCTTATGACTTATTACAATGTTTAGAAGCTGATGATTTAGTTGTTTTATGGCAAATAATAGCCGAACTAAATAATGCAGAAAAAAACAACCTTAATCTTTTTAATGATATTTTATGTGATACCGAAAGAATGGCAAAATATTTAGGTATAGATATTGAATATTTAAATTCCATACTTGAAAACCTTCAAGAACAAAAATTTATAGTTTGTTTTGATTCGCATATTGAAAATACTATTTATATAAGAGTTAATACAGATGAAATTATAAATTTTAAAAAAACAGCAACCGCCAAAAAGGGTTTTGTAAATTGGGATGATGGTTTAAATATCAGTCAAAACCCTTTACATAAAAAGAATTGCTTTAGTCAATCAACTCTTTATATTAAAAAGTTTATAGAGTCTCATATAAAGAATTTTGAGACTGTTCCTTTGGTTGCATATTCATATTTGCATGATTGTATAAAGTCCTATGAAAATAAATATGGTGAAATAACTTCAAGTATAAATAACTTAGACGAGTACGTGTTAGATATGGTGTCCAAGCCTGATTTTAATCGTTATGATGTTATGGATTTATCTGATAAAATATTTAGACTATCAAAAAAAGATGATAAAAATTAATAAATAATTTTCAATTAACACAACAAGTAAGTATGTAAAATATCCGCTTTAAAAATATATTCTATATGCTTATATAATAGCTATTTCCCCTTAATTTTAGTATTTTAAAAATTTACGAAATTAAGGGCTTATTATGTAAAACATTAAATCCTTCAATGGTTAAATAAAAGATTAAATTTTTTCCTAAATTTTTAATTAAAATATAAGGAGAGAAAATATGTTAATAAAAGAATACGAAATTGCCGAAAATTATACCGATGAAGAAGAAAAAGATTTTAGGAAATTTTTAAAGAAGAATATAAATAAAAAATCAACCAAATGGCTTGGGGTTGAAGTTTATGAGAATAGTATTTATATGCTTAACTCCATTCTTCTTTTAAGAAAAATCTTTGGAATTATATCTGATTATAAAATGAAAATGAATGTAGTTATAACCTTTGCTTTAAAGGAAACTAATGAGGATACCACGTTATCAAAGATGAAGCTAAAACTATTTGATAAAGAACCTTCAATTAATTCAAGTATTACGTAGAGATTAAAAACCTATAGTATTTTTTAGCTCTGTAGATTTTTTAATTTTTACTTCATCAGAAAGCATTTTAGTTAATTCTTTTAAATCGGATATATTTAGAAAATCAGCTTTTTTCTTAACTGTAGCAAAATCACCGGCAGTTAATCCTTTAATGTTTAAATTTATATCTTTAAAATTAAAGAAGTGTTCCATAGCCTGATTAACTTGTTTTGCAGTTAAGAAATCAAACTTAATTTTAAAAGTAAATCTCCTTAAGCTAGCTTCATCAAGAGTATCTAATAAGTTAGTAGTACAAACAAAAGGAAACTCGGCTGACTCCATTTGAGTCAGCATTTCATTAACTTGAGCTACTTCCCAAGAACGGACCGCATTATTCCTATCCTGTAAAAAAGTATCTGCTTCATCAAAAATAAGCATTGCTTTTTTAGTTTTAGCTTCTAAAAATGCTTCTGCTATATTTTGTTCTGTTTGTCCGACATAGGGAGAAATTAAATCACTTGCTCTTTTTAAAATAACTTCTATCCCTAATATATCAGCTAAGTATCTTGCATAAAGGCTTTTGCCTGTTCCCGGTTCTCCATATAGACATAAAGAAAAGTTCAATTTACCTGATTTTTGGATTTTATCCGTTAGGTCTTTCATATCCATATCGGTATTGACCAGATTAATATCGTAAGTAGTAAATTTATTTTCCTTATTCTCTTTTTTAACAACTTTCTTTTTATTAACAACTCTTGCAACATTTTCAATTAAATCTTCAAAGTCATTATAATTTCCGTTTATCATTTTAGTTGTTTGAACCGCATTAGAAATTATGGAAGGGGATACGTCATAACTTTTATTTAATTCTTCAATCTTAGATTTCGGAACTTTTAATTTATTCTTTTTCAAAACCTTGTTCCATATATTAAGTCTTACAGCTTCCGATAATTTTTCAAATTCTATAGCATAAGTCATCCTTCTTAAGAATGCAGGATCCACATCATAAATATTATTTGTAGTCCAAATAACAGGGACAGGGTTTTGTTCAAGAAGTTTATTCATATACCCTTTAGAAGATGTACCGTTTGAACCAAAACCTCTATTTAATACATCCTCTGCTTCATCAAACAGAATACAAGAGTTATTGCTTCTTGATAGAATATATTGCTTTGAACAAAGATCTGCCAGTCTGTCTTCTCTTTTTGCTTCTTCATTATGTTTATCTTGAGTGCTTACTTCATAAATCGGGACAGATATAGAATTAGCTATTAGTTTTGAGAACTCTGTTTTCCCGCAGCCAACACTACCGTGTAATAAAATATTTATTCCTTTTGCTTTCTTTTCAATAGCGGATTTTACTATGCTTATTGCCTTATTAGCTTCTTTTTCTATATGAGAAAAATCCTTTAAGGTTAAAGTTGATTTTTGCGGTTTACCCACCAGCATATGGGTAATTTTATCCATATTATTAAACTTTGTATTATCAAAAATTTTTAAAATGTCACTGTTAATAATTGGATCATTGTTTTTAGAAATTATAAGTTTTCTTTGATACAGTTTATTTATAACCCTGTCTTTTTGAGCAAGTCTTATTCTAAGATAGTGTTTTGCAAATTTATCAAAACTGTTACTTTTGATACAGCCGTCTAACAGATTAAAGATATTATTAATATTTTTAATGAGTAGAAAAATAAATGTTTGGTATTCGTCATCTTCAAGATTATATATCTCTTTTATAATCTTCAGTTTATTTTCCAGACTTGTTTTTTTATACGGAATAGTATCTTTTAACTTTTTAAGGGTAATTTTAAACTTCTTTCTAAATTCATTTTGCTGTCTAATGGTTTCCAGTTGAATAACACCATCTGTATCAAAATTAAACCCTTTTTTTGATGTTTTAAACTCTCTAAAAAAGAAGTCTAAAAGATCATCGAAATCATAATCTCTGGTATTTATGGAGGGTAAAAGTTTATCTAAATAATCAAGGAAAAGTCTTTTTTCAAAATTGTTCATAAATTGACCTCATGATACTCTTAAAACCAATTTTCGTCTCCAGTATACCGTCTCGGGCAAAAATTACAGCCCTTTTTAGAGATATCTTTACAAAGGGACATAAATAAGAGTAATGAAACAACAATACTAATGTTTGAAACTGAGTATATTTAGTTTTTTCCCCTCAAATTTGAAGTGCTTGATTTGATATTTTTAATATAAAAATAATTATAAGAAATAACTTCAACAGACTTACCATCTACCCACAGTGATTTAATTGGGTCTATATTGATATTGAGTACAAGGGTATTACAACATAAAGAAACAATTTTTTAATGCTATAATTGTTATACAAAATTAAAGGTCAAATAAAAACTTAAAGAGAAAATTATGTTAGATTGGAATGTATTTTATAGTTCTTTAGCACAATCCACCGCAGCTTTTTTAGGATTATTAGGAGCTTTCATAATTACAAAAATAGTAAACAACGAACAACAATATAACGAAAGTAAGGTTACAATAGAGGAATATCTTATTATTGCAAACAACCTTAGAGAAAGATTAAAAAATCGCAGTTTCGATTGGTATAATGAAAGAACAAAAGAATCAGTTTTAGATAAATTTGAGGAAGATTCTTATAAAAATAAAACGATTCTGTACGAAGCACCGGAAGAAATTTATGACAAATATAGTTTTTCAAGATTCGATAATAAACAAGAAATATTAAAATGCATTGAAACTAAACAAAAGAAGATTTTAAGAGGTAATAATGAAATTTAGTGATGATTTTTATAAAAAAATGGGATTAAAAAACAATACGCTTGGTTCTGTATTTAATAATTCACTCATCAATAATAATATGACCAAAAGTTTAATGCAACTTTCAAAATTAAATCAAAATTTACAAAAAATAAACAGTTGTAAATTTATCTCGCCTGTAAAAATTCCAATTCCTAAAATTCCTAATCCAAGATTACAAGATGCTATGATTGAAGAACGAGAAAAAATCAAAGATCTAATTGCAGAAGTTGCAACTCATCAAGAACGTGCAAATTGTCTATACAATAGATTATTGCAAAATCCGCATTCTTCCTTCTTATTGTCAGTTTCTATTATTATTTCTATATTTTTAATTATTACCTGTATTTCAATTCCATTATTGATAATACCAACAGACACATATATTACGATAGATTCTATACCAAATATTTTATTAGAAAATTTATTTTCAATTAAGGGTTTATTTATTTTAATCTCAACACTTTTAATATGCTCAATATTTATTGTGTTTTTAATAAAGAATAATTCTATGAAATTTTCAAAAGAAGATTTAGAAAAATTGAAAAATATTACCATGTCTGAAAATTATTCGATTTTCCTAAAAAATTATGTAGAAAATACTAAAGAAACATAAAGTACGTTTAAACAAATAAAACAATCTTGTCATTAAAAAAACAAATTTAAATTGCTTTACAACCTCTTTTTGCAATATTCATGCTATTATTAAAGAAAAGAGGTGTTCCATGCAAAGTCAAAAACTGGAAGAAGAAATTAGGAAGATAACTGATAATTTTTCAGAAGATGATTTTATATACGAATTTTTAATAGCATTCGGTTTTACCAAGATGTCGATTAAAAGACTAAGGGAAGGTAATTCCAACCTCTCAAAAAAAGAAAATCAGCTGATTATTAAAAATAAACTTTTCTATGAATATACTTTAAATAATGACCTTTATTCCCTTATAGACGGTCTTAAAAATGATTCATCAACATATACTCATAAACCCAGATTTATTATAGTTAATAATCCCAAGCAGCTTTTAGCGATTGATACTAAAACAAAAGAGACATTAGCTGTTGAATTAAACGAATTATATAAACATACTGATTTCTTTTTGCCATGGACAGGAAAGGAAAAGTATGTTGCACAGCAAGAGAATCCTGCCGATGTTAAGGCAGCCGAAAAAATGGCTCACATCTATGACGAAATTGTAAAAATTAATCCGACTTTAATAAAAGAAAATCCTCATGTATTAAACATATTTCTAACAAGAATACTATTCTGTTTCTTTGCAGAAGATACAGGAATATTTGAGGAGGATATATTTACCAAAACCATTGTAAATCATACTGAAGATGATGGAAGTGATTTAGCGGATGTTCTTTCAATATTATTTAAGTCATTAGACAAAAAAGATAACGAAAAAGAAATCCACCCTTCATTTGTACAAGATTTTCCATATGTAAACGGTAAATTATTTAAAGACGAAATTGCCATTCCTAAACTTAATGCTAAAGTAAGAAAGCTAATGATTGAATGCGGAGGGCAAGATTGGAAAGAAATTAACCCTGACATATTTGGTTCAATGTTTCAAGCTGTTTCTGTTGCAGAAGTAAGAAGCGGATTGGGGCAACACTATACATCCGTTCCCAATATAATGAAAGTAATAGAACCTCTGTTCTTGAATGATTTAAGAGAAGAATTTGAAAAGGCTGAGACCGAGAAAAAGTTAAGAAAACTATTAGATAGAATTTATAACTTAAAGATATTCGACCCTGCTTGCGGAAGCGGAAATTTTTTGATTATTGCATATAAGCAATTAAGACTTCTCGAAATGCAAATAATAAAGAAGATTGAGGAAGTAACAGGCAAGCAGCAGCTTATGTTATCCCAACTTCAATTAAATCAGTTTTATGGGATAGAAATTGATGATTTTGCTTGTGAAATTGCGAGACTTTCTTTGTGGCTTGCAGAACACCAAATGAACAGAAAATTTAGGGATTTATTTGGAAATTGCAAACCCACTTTGCCTTTGAGCCAAAGTGGCAACATTGTTTGCGGAAATGCAACAAGGCTTGATTGGGAAGAAGTTTGTCCAAAAGGCACAAAGGGTCTAACTCATAAAAAGATGGAACAAATGACCCTTATAGAGCTTGAACAATACAGACAGATGGAACTTCAAGGAACAGAATATGAAGTATATATTCTTGGAAATCCACCCTATGCAGGAGCAAAAAAGCAGACTCCCCATCAAAGATTGGATATGGATTACTTATGTAATTCGCAAATTATTCAAAGCAAAAATATTGACTATATTTTTAGTTGGTTCTCAAAAGCAACAAGATATATTGATAATAGTTCTTTGATAAAATTTGCTTTTGTTTCGACTAATTCGATTTGTCAAGGTGAACAGGTTCCTTTAGCCTGGCCTGCTATACTCAATACTGCTTACGAAATATTCTTTGCACATAGGTCTTTTAAATGGTCAAATAATGCAAAAAATGAAGCTGGTGTAACATGTATTATTATAGGAATACAAGCAATTAATAAAACTACATCAAAAGTTATCTATATCGATAATCAAAGCGAATTAGTGCAAAAAATAAATCCATATCTAATTGATTACAAAAATTTATATATATTCAAGCAAACAAGCCATTTCAAATTTTCCAGAAATGATATTAGGTAGTACTGCATTAGATGGCGATAATTTAAAATTATTGGAAGAAGATAAAGACAAGATTATCAATAAAGATCCGAAAGCTATTAATTATATTAAACCTTTTTTGAGTGGTGGAGATTATATTAATGGCAACAAGAGATATTGTCTTTGGATTGATAAAACTGAATTGGAAGATGCATTAAAAATAGATTAAGTGAAACAAAGAATTGATAAATGCAGAGAATGGAGACAAGGTAAAGGTAGAGATGCTCAGAAAGCTGTTAATACACCTTATAGGTTTAAATATCCTAAATACAAAGAAGAACCAGCACTAATAATTCCAGCAACATCTTCAGAAAATAGAGATTATATCCCCGTTGGTTTTATATC
>CANQZO010000057.1 GCA_947628355.1 Candidatus Gastranaerophilales bacterium
GCACAGTTTTGGTAAAGATATTCGTCAAACAATATACGGTATCAGAAGCGGAAAACATGAATATAAAACGGGCATTCCGGATAACATGACAAAGCAGGAATACATTGAATGGGCGCTTGAAGATATTTTAGAACCGCTTGATGATAATACGGATATTATTGTTTCTTGGCTTATAGGTTCTAAAGACTGCAGATGCCCCATTACAAAACAAATAAATGACGCATTGGTAAAATTAATAAATCGTTATGATTTTGTAATTTTTGACTGTGAATTTGATTTAAAATATCTTTATCAGCTGGTAGATATACCGATTAATGTTACACTGGTAGTTGCAAGACCTAATGAGGCTTCCATTCATCTTGCAAAACGAATTGAAGAATACAGTGCTAAGTATGCGGCAGGCGAACAGCTTGGTGTTATATTAAATAAAGTTAATAAGCAGGAAATCGAGCCTTTGCTTGAGCTTTTAAATAAATATGATTTAACTACTTTAGGTACAATACCAAAAGATGACGGGTTAAAATTAAACCGAATTTCAAAAGAATCAAAGGTTGTTCAAAGCGCACTCGAACAGCTGTATTACAGATTAAATATCCCGAGAGGCGAGGAAGTATAATGACAGTTATTCTTGACGGCAGATTACTTGCGGATAAAATAACACAAAATCTTAAAGAAAAGACTTCTTCTTTAAAGATAAAACCAAAACTTGCCGTAATTATTGCAGGTGATAATCCCGCTTCTTTAATATATGTAAAAAATAAACAAAAACGAGCTGAAGAAATCGGTTTTGAGTCATTAGTTCTGCCTATGCCTCAAGATGTTTCCGAGGAAAATCTGCTTGAAAATATTTATATTTTAAATGAAATGAAAGAGGTCAATGCTGTATTGGTACAGCTTCCTCTGCCAAATCATATAAATAAATTTGATGTAATTGAAGCAATTGCGCCCGAAAAAGATGTTGATTGCTTTAGTTCAAGAAATGCAGGGAAATTGCTGTGCGGATATCAGCCTTATGTGCTTCCTTGCACGCCTAAAGGAATAATAAGACTCCTTGATAATTATAATATAGAATTAGAGGGCAGAAATGTACTTGTAATAGGCAGGTCAAATATAGTAGGTAAACCTCTTTCCGTTATGCTTCAAGCACGAAATGCCACGGTTACTGCTGCACACAGTAAAACTCGAAATTTAAAAGATATTGCATTAAATTCGGATATTATAATATCTGCTGCGGGATGTGCAAATCTTGTAACTGCGGATTTTGTTCGTGAGGGAGCAGTTATTGTTGATGTCGGAATTAACCGCGTTAACGGAAAATTAACGGGTGATGTTGATTTTTCTAATGTATATCCGAAAGCCTCATATATAACACCTGTCCCGGGCGGAGTCGGACCGATGACCATTGCTATGCTTATGGAAAATACTTTTGAACTTTATCAAATTCAAAATCAAATTTAATTAACAAGTTAACATTTCTTTATCAAATTAGCATAATTGTGTTTAAAAAACCGTAAAATCAGGCATATTTATTATAGTAGTTATGCGAGATTTATATCTTTGCGAAAGTCAGGAAAGCTATGATTTTAGAGTACAAAGTAAACGAATTACAAGTTCAAGCTGCATGGTTAAAGACTCTTTATGATTTAGTCGATGAATTAAACTGCAAATGCCAGACATTTATTGACGAATCTTATAACCGTTCAAATAAGAACTTTGACCGTATGCGTACCATAAAAATATATGGCTCTGATACGATGCTTGGCTGGTTTAAACTCCGTATGGAAAGATATTCTCACTTTATTTTCAACTTTAACGAACAGCCCGACATCAAGAGCGATTTTGTAGATTAGTTGTTTTCGTTAATTAAGGTTAGAAAGGAACTGCCGGAGCAATTCGGCAGATTTTTTATTTTAATTGTCCGATGTATTGATAATAAGGATTATTCGGGTATTGTAAAGCGATTTTTTCTAAATCTTCCTTATGTATAAATTTCATTCTGTATGCAACTTCTTCTAAGCAGGCAATTTTAATTCCCTGATTGTCTTCTATTGCTTTTATAAATTGTGATGCCTGCAAAAGTGAGGTATGTGTGCCTGTATCAAGCCACGCAAATCCTCTGTATAACAGTTCAACATTTACTTGATTATATTTTAAATATGTATTGTTTAAGTCTGTTATTTCAAGTTCTCCGCGCGCAGACGGTTTTTGCGATTTTGCATATTCTATGACATTGTTGTCATAAAAATACAAGCCGGTTACTGCGTATTGAGATTTGGGCACTTTTGGTTTTTCTTCGATGGAAATGACTTTATTATCTTTGTCAAATTCAACAACGCCGAATCTTTGAGGGTCTTTAACCTGATATGCAAATAAAGTCGCCCCGCCGTTTTCTTCGGTGCGTCTTACGGTATCTTTCAACATTTTTGAAAATCTCGGCCCGTAAAAAATATTGTCGCCGAGTATTAATGCGGCATTATCATTGCCGATAAAGTTCTCGCCTAAGATAAATGCCTGAGCCAAACCCTCGGGCTTAGGCTGTTCTATGTATGAAAATTTGACTCCGAATCTGCTTCCCGAACCCAGTAATTTTTCAAAATTAGGTAAATCTTGCGGTGTGGATATTATTAATATATCTTTTATTCCTGCAAGCATTAAAACGGATATAGGGTAGTATATCATCGGTTTATCGTATATCGGCATTAATTGCTTTGATACAGCTATTGTTGAGGGGTATAATCTTGTTCCTGCTCCGCCTGCAAGCACTATTCCTTTCATTCGCACCTCAATTCCATATATTCTTTAAGCGCTGTTTCCCAGTTCCTGCATATTTTATTATTTTCCATAACACTATAAGCAGGTCTTTTTGCGGGTCTCGGAAATTCCTCGGTATTGCAAGGCTTTAAGTTAACACTCCAGCCCCCAAGTTCATATATTTTTTTTGCAAATCCGTACCAGCTTGTTTTCCCGCTTCCGCATACGTGATATATTCCGTAGGTCATTTGATTTTTTATTATATTTACTATGCCGTTTGCAAGCTCAATTGTCCACGTCGGGCAGCCTATCTGGTCATCAACCACTTTTACTTCTTCTTTATCTTTTAAACTTATCATCGTTTCAACAAAGTTTTTTCCGTGAATACCGTATAACCAGCTTGTCCTTGTAATATAATACTTTTCGTTTTTTTGTACTTCTTTTTCGCCTAAAAGTTTTGTTTTTCCGTATATATTTTGAGGGTTTGGAATATCCGAGGTCTGATATTTTTCTCTTTTAGTTCCGTCAAATACATAGTCTGTTGAAATGTAAAGAATTGTAATATCAAGTTCTTTGCAGGTCTGTGCTAAATTTTTAGTACCTGTTACATTAATTTTATGTGCGGTTTTCTCATCTTCTTCCGCTTTATCCACATTGGTATATGCGGCAAGGTGGATTACATAATCGGGTTTAGTGCTTGAAAGAACCTTTTTTACATTTTCGGGATTTGTAATATCCAAGTTATCAATGTCGGTTTCAATAACTTCATACCCCTCATCTTCAAGAATGGGGCATAAATCCTGCCCGAGCATTCCATTTGCACCAGTTACCAGTATTTTCATAATAAAGCTCCCGATATTTTTTCTTCAATATTTTTCATCCACTCTTGATTGTTTAAATACCAGTCTATCGTGAGTTTTATACCATCTTCAAACGTAACTGACGGACTCCAGCCTAATTCTTTTTGTATTTTATCATTGCTTATAGCGTAGCGTCTGTCATGTCCAAGTCTGTCTTTTACGTATTCAATAGAGCTTTCATCTTTACCCATTGCGTTTAATATAAGTTTTGTTATTTCCATGTTTGTTTTTTCATTATGTCCGCCGACATTATAAACTTCGCCGATTTTTCCGCTGTGAAGCACCGTATCTATTGCATTGCAATGATCATATACATACAGCCAATCGCGAACATTAAGTCCGTCCCCGTATACAGGTACTTTTTCACCCTTTAATAATTTTGAAATAAAGAACGGTATAAGTTTTTCGGGGTATTGATATGGTCCATAGTTGTTAGAACATCTTGTGATAAGTGTTGGAAGTTTATAAGTTTCATAGTAAGCTCTTACAAGCATATCTGCGCTTGCTTTTGAAGCAGAGTAAGGACTGTTTGGAGATAAAGGCGTTGTTTCATAAAAATATCCCGTTTTCCCTAAAGAACCGTATACTTCATCAGTTGAAACCTGCAAATATCTTTGTAACCCGAATTCTTTTGCACTTTGCAATAAATTTAAAGTACCTTTAACATTCGTTTCTATAAATATTTCGGGACCTGTTATCGAACGGTCAACATGGCTTTCCGCAGCAAAATTTACTATACAATCGGCATCTGCCGTTAAATCTCTTACAAGTCTTTTATCGCATATATTTCCGTGTACAAATGTATAGTTTTTATTGTCTTTTATATCGTCAAGATTTTCTATATTGCCCGCATACGTTAAGGCATCAAGGTTTATTACTTTATAATCTTTATATTTATTAAGGATATGCCTAATAAAACAGCTTCCTATAAATCCCGCTCCGCCCGTAACTATAATTTTCATAAATTAATCCTTTATATCTTTTAACCTTGGCTGATGTTTGTCTTTTTCGCTTAAAACAGGCTCAAAATCATTCCCCCAATTAACGTTTATATCAGGGTCATTCCATAAAATGCCTCTGTCATGCTCTTTTGAATATTCATTTGACGCTTTATAAAATAATTCCGCTTTATCGCTTAATACCCTAAACCCGTGAGCAAAACCCTCGGGAATAAACAGCATGTGTTTATTTTCTGCTGACAGCTTTTCTCCGACCCATTTTCCGTATGTGTGCGAATTTTTTCTGATATCAACGGCAACATCATATATTTCACCCGCTATACAGCGGACTAATTTAGCCTGTGCTTTTGGTTCCGCTTGATAGTGAAGTCCCCTTAAAACATTTTTTGACGATTTTGAATGGTTGTCTTGATTAAACTCAACCGTTATGCCGTTTTTATAGAACTCTGATTTTTTATATCCTTCAAGAAAAAATCCGCGTTCATCTTCAAATACTTTAGGAATTACAAGTATTACGTCGGGTATTGATAATCTTTTAAATTCAAACGGCATTAATTCACGTCTCCTTTTGCAATTATAGCAAAAAAAAACATTGTGAGCTATATTACTTTATTTCAAACAAAATATTGGTAAACTCTATGTCGTCAAAATCTATTGAGGCCGTTTTATACAAATTTCTCCCCGTTTTTATTGTTATGTTATTCATAAAATTTTGTTTAACTAAATTTTTAGGGATTTTTATTTTTTGGTTATCGCCGTTTATTTTTATTTCAGAGATTTTATTACCGTTAAAAAATATTTCCGGAGGACTGGAGTATGCAGTTAATACTCTTGATTGACCTATTTTTTGAGCAAAAATCGAGTCAATGCCTATAATAGAACCTATTACAAGATAAAGTTCTTCGTCATTTTTTAAGGAGTTAATTTTTACATCTTTAGAATAAAACGGACCCGATGAAGTCAAGCTGAAATCATCCGCATTTGCGCTTCTGCTTGAAAATGAGTTATCCCCTATATGAATCATATTAGTTTCCGCAATAATGTCATGAGGAGTTGTTTTTTCAATTCCTACTTGAATAGGGTGTTTAAAAGTATTATCCGATAATGTCATGGAATAAGGCTTATATCCTGATTTTTCAACTGACATTATGGTAGGCGATGTTATTTTGGTTTGAAGTTTAAATGTTCCGTCGTGTTTAGTTACGGTAGAATAATTTTTTGCGGGTATTTTAATTATTACGCCCTCTATAGGTGTATTTGTAGTTGAATCATATATTTGATTAGCGTTTTTTTGGGTTTCTTTGCTGACCTCGCCTGTAATTACCTTTGAATTTGCGCATAATCCCAATATTAAAAATATTATTACTATAGTTTTTTTCATTATCCTCAAACCTCAGTTAAATTTTAATGAGGTTTGAAAAAAAATACTTCGGTAAGTAAGGTATAATTATTTTTTAATTTAGGTTAAACCTATTTTAGCTTTTAAGTGTTCTATATATCTTTTACCTATATTTAAATTTCTAAGATTTCCCGAAGCATATTTGGTATACATACCAACTTCAGAATTGCCGGATGATTTATAATCATATTTCAATAATAAACTCATCATTTCAAGAGCTTTTATTGGATTGGATCTGTCTTCATAAGTATAATGTGTGCCAAATCTGTAATTTACCTCATCGACTGCGCATTCATGGAACTGACCTAAACCAACTGCCGCACCATTATCGCCGACTGCATCGGCATAACATCCCGATTCGTTGCAGATTTGAGCAAATAACATTATCGGACTTACACATCCGTCTGCCCATTGTTCTGAGTTACTCAGCTCTGTAAGATAATCAGCCACTTCTTTTTCATCCATGCCAAGCTCATCACACAACCTTGAATAAAATATTGTAGCATTTCCGCCTAAATTATTTATTGTATCAAGTAATTCTTGTCCGTCAAATTGTGAAGTGCTTACTTTATATTCTTTTTTTGTTTCTTCCGCTTTTTTGTCATTAATTACGGTATTTACTTCATCAAGTGCGGCTTCGGCTTGTGTTAATGTTTCTCTTGCAGATGAAAGTTCAGTTTCTTTGACTAATGCAAGATTTTCTTTTGCTTCATTAAAGGCTTGAAGTGCCTGTTGAGTTGCCGGTGAACAGTTATCTAATATGCCGTCTACTTTGTTCCCATTTCCGTCAATATAACCATTTTCAATATTTTGGCGGTCTTGTTCCAGTTTATCTAATTCATCCTGTTTGGTTTCAAGTTGTTCTTTAAACTCATCTAATTTTTGGTTAAGTTGTTCTATTGTATTTTTATCTTCCGTAATTTTTTGTTTGGTTTCACTTATTTGAGTTTCGAGAGCATTGCGCTGTGCTTCTATTTGTGCTTGAATTTCGGGATCATCTGAGCTTGTAGGCAAGGCAGATAATGCAGCTTCTAATGCAGCAAGATTTGATTCATCCGCGGAAAGAGTATTTTCAGCATCTGAAATTTCAGCTTCTTTTTTATTTATTTGAGTGTTAACGTCATCAATTTCGCCCTGTTTTTTTTCTATCGCTTCAAGATTTTGACTTCTTTGTTGTTTTAACTCATCAGATATTTTTTCATCATTTTCTACTGCTTTATCGTATGCATCTTTAGCTTTTTCGTAATCTTTCTGTGCGGTTTTGACAGCTTCATTTTCACCCGAATATACCGCATTTATGTTATCTCTTGCCTTAGAAACATCACTTTCACGTGTACTTTTTACTTGTTCAAGTTCATCTAAAGATTTGTTTTCAAGTCCTTTTGTTGTATCTAATTGAACACCGCTATCTTTAGTGCTGCTTGTTATACCGCTTCCGGCAGAGGCAGCTCCGGTACCACTGGCTTGAGTCGAACCGGAAATTCTAGGAGCAGAAGAAGCTGCAGTTATTGTTGATTCTTCCTGCCGAGGTATTTCTTGAGTTATTTGTTCTTCTTCATTGTTGTCTTCATAAACAAATTCATTTCTTATAATTTGTCTGAATGCGGTTTGTATATCTTCTTTTGTTAAATCATCGGCATTTCCGTCAAAATCTTTAATATATTCTTCAAATTTTGTTTTTTCTTCAGCACTTAATTCCCCGTCACCATTAATGTCAAGAGTATTTATGGCTTTTTCATTTGAATATACACCTTTTAAAAGTAATTCAGTTTCGCTTAATTCACTTTCTTTATTAGTGAATGTTCCGTCATTCATAGCTTGAACAGCACCTGCAATTGAATCGAAACTTATTTGTCCGTCTTCAGGATTTGCTATTCCTGTTAAAAAGGTGTTTATTTCATCTTCACCAATTTCGCCGTTTGTATCGGTATCAAGGTACATAGCAAAGTCTTCATTTTCAAATATTGCATTAAGTGAATCAGCTATAAGCGAGTCACCGTTGTATTCATTTTCATCTTCATTTTCATCTTCTTTTGTGAAACTGTCGCCTGTTTCTTCTTTTTTTTCAACCAATTTCCCGTTGACGATTTCCATTGACATTATTTCTGTGATACTTTTGGAAAAAATGGAATTGTCGGCACCTACTTCTTGAATAAGATAATTCTTGAATTCGGTATTGTATAAAAAAATGCTCATATCCGGATTATTTGTTACAAATTCTTTTCCCTCTGTTCCATTTTTTTCTTCAAGCCAATTTAAAAATCCTAATTTTATTGTTTCAAAATTCATTTCTGCCTTCACTTTCTTTCTTTTTTATATATCGGCATAATAAATTTAAAACTTTAATAATTGTTACATTTGTTCATATTATATTTTTCTTAAAAACAACTGCGACCAAACTCATTTTTATTTTTTATTTAAAATCAATTTCAATATTAAGGAATGTTAAATAATTTATTCTCTTTAATGATTGATTACTTTTAAATTAGATGTTATCCTCAAATATGGCAGATAAAAGGAGATAGTTATGGAAAATTACATTTGCACCGTATGTCATTATGTTTATGAACCGGCTGAAAACGGCAATGTTGCCTTTGAGGATTTACCAGATGATTATGTTTGTCCTCTTTGCGGTGTTGGTAAAGATATGTTCGAAAAACAGCAATAATATTGCTGTTTTTAATTATAGGCGAGGAGTGATTTTATGTTTCAAAAAATAAAAGATAACATTTTATATGCAGGTATGAATGATAAAGACAGAGTCATATTTGATGAGTTAATACCTCTTGATAACGGTACCAGCTATAATTCATATATTGTAATCGGCAGTGAAAAAACTGCTGTTATTGATACTATGTATCCTAAATTTACAAAGGAATATTTAAAATCTTTTGATGAAAACGGAATAACAAAAGTTGATTATATTATTGCAAACCACGGGGAACAAGATCATTCGGGCAGTATTCCCGCTTTGTTGGAAAAATTCCCCTCCGCAGTTGTTGTTACAAATGCAGTTTGTGCCAAAAACATACAGGAAATGCTTTTAGTTCCTGCTGAAAAAATAAAAATAATATCAAACAACGAGGAGCTTTCATTAGGTGATAAAACACTTAAATTTATGATATCCCCCGGGGTTCACTGGCCCGATACAATGTTTACATACATTAAAGAAGATAATGTAATTTGTACTTGCGACTTTTTAGGCGCTCATTATATTTTTGACGATGTTTTTGCAGTTCCCTCAAAAGATTTGGAAAAAAGTGCAAAAAAATACTTTGCAGAAATTATGATGCCGTTTAGCACCGTTTGCAGAAAATATGTTCAGCAAATAAGAGATTTAAAAGTTGATATGGTATTGCCAAGCCACGGACCCGTTCATAAAAATCCCGATTATATTCTTGATTTGTATGCGGATTGGGCAGGCGAAAAAGGTAAAAATTTAGTTTTACTTCCTTATGTATCAATGTATCATTCAACGGAAGAAATGATTGATTATTTGGCAAAAAAACTTGAAGAAAAAGGAATTCCGTCTGTAAAATATGATATGGTAGAGGGCAATTTGGGCGATTTAGCAATGGCTCTTGTTGACGGAACAACGATAGTTCTCGGAACCTCAATGGTTTTAGCGGGACCTCACCCTGCCGCATTTAATACGGTGTACCTTGCGAGCGTATTAAGACCTAAGGCAAAAATTGCTTCCTTTATCGGTTCTTACGGCTGGGGCGGTGATTTGTTCGGTAAAATGGCCGATATGCTTACTCCGTTAAAACTTGATGTTATAGAACCTATACTGGTTAAAGGTAAAGCAAAGGCAGAAGATTACGTAAAAATAGATAATATGGCTCAAACCATATATGAAAAACATAAGGCTTTAGGATTATTATAATGAGAAGTGATGAAATAAAAAAAGGATTAGAGCGCACTCCGCACCGTTCACTATTGTACGGAACAGGTGTAAGCGAACAGCAAATGGATAAAAAATTTATCGGAATTGCAAGCAGCTTTTCCGACTTAGTTCCGGGGCATTCGGGCATGCGAGATTTGGAACGTCAGATTGAAAAAGGTATTCATACCGGAGGCGGACAGGCATTTATTTTCGGAGTTCCCGCAATTTGCGACGGAATAGCCATGGGACATAGCGGAATGAACTATTCGCTCCCCTCTCGTGACTTAATTGCAGACTGTATAGA
>CANQZO010000058.1 GCA_947628355.1 Candidatus Gastranaerophilales bacterium
TAGTCATTTTTATCCCCTTTCTTGATTTACATTATCTTGTTTTATCAACAAAACATCTTTATATTTTTATTATACATCATTTTTTAATTTTATCAATCGAGAAGATATAATAATATAAAAATTTAATTTTACAATATAATGTAATAATACACCGTTACATGATTTCAGCCATTTGTTAAAATTTATTAAAATTCATATACAAAACACCCGCCCTGAGTTTTTAAAATTTCATTTACATTTAATTTATCAAAATAAATAATTCCCAAAGCTCTACCATATTTATCAATTCCTCTAAAATCCAAAAAAACCTTTTCTTCTTTTTTATATATGCTTTCAAGAAATAGTTTTGATAGATTTCCATTTTTAACAACATCTTCTATTGTTATTTTATTCAAATATGCTTGTTTATAAGCTCTATTTATTTTTGATGTTTCGTAACAATCAATACCAATTAGACGAACAGAAAACGTATTTTTTTCAATACGAACTTCTATCGTATCTCCGTCTTTAAATTTAACAACTTCAACAGGGATTTTTACATCTGCATAAACCTTGTTTATTTGAAAAAATATAAGAAAAAGTAAAATTACTTTTTTTAATATATTTATAAATTTTATATATATATCATAAATTTTCATAACAACATATTATCATTTGATATGTCAAATAGCAAATCTAGCTATTTTACGTCAATTAATAATAAATTAAACTGATTATATGGACTTTTTATCTAATTTAGGACAAAACATAAAAAAATTAAGAGAAGATAAAAATATAACACAATCTCAACTCGCAGAAATGGCTGACGTTAGTGTTTCTACAATTGCACGACTTGAATTAGGCGACGGCTTTTTTACATTTAAAACAATTCAAAAAATTTCAAACGCATTAAACGTAAACATTGAAAATGTATTTGAATTTCCATGTTCCTTAAATAATTTTAATCATAATAAATTTATTCAAGAAATAAGCAAATATACAAAAAATTTTAAATCACAAAAGGATTATAATTTTATACTTGATGTAGTAAAATCTTATTTTAAGACAATTAATTGATTATTCTTCGGAATTTTCCATCATTAGTGCATCAATGACATTATATATCATTTTTCTTTTAGTAAAAGGAATATTTTTAAATTTCTCAACCAATATATATTGCAATTCCTTATCATCAATATTCAAATTTTTATTATCATATGCAAACAACTGAACGGGAGAGATTTTAAGTGCTTCAGCTAACCTTAACATAGTGTTAAATGAGGGAACAGCAGACCCGCTTTCATAACTGGAAATTGTAGGTGCTGTCGTAGAAGCCTTTTCTGCCAGTTTTTCTTGAGTTATTCCTCTTAAATTACGCCATTTCTTTAAATTTTTACCAAATTCTTTTTTATGATTTATCATATAAATAGCTTAAGAATGATTATTAAACTATTCAATAAGATATTTATCTATATAATATAAATACATTAATTACTATTAAAAATTTAATTTAAAAAAAGGCAGGACTAAAAGCCCTGCCTTAAATACGAAAATTTATTATACTGCTTGTTTAGTCATATTTAAGCATTTAACTACTGTATCGACTACCGTTTGTTGTTCTTCGGGAGTAATCTCGGGGAACATTGGTAATGACATTACTAATTTTGTATCTTTTTCCGTTAACGGCAGGTCGCCCTCTTTATACCCAAGTTCTTTATGCAATTTTTGCAAATGTAAAGGTACGGGGTAATAAATCATTGCGCCTACACCGTTTTCCTGTAAAAGCTGATGAACTTTATCGCGGTTCTCTATCCTTATTGTATATTGATGATATACACAATAAGAGTTGTCAATTTCTTTAGGGGTTAATATTTCGGGATACTTCGCAAACATTTCATTATATCTGTAAGCGTTTTCTCTCCTTTTTTTATTCCATTCATTGACATAAGGCATTTTAACTCTTAAAATAGCAGCTTGAATTTCATCAAGTCTTGAATTTACACCAAGTTCATCATGATAATATCTTATTGCACCGCCGTGGTTTCTTAATGCAATGACTCTGTTATAAAGATTTTCGTCATTGCAGGTAATCATACCGCCGTCGCCCATACCGCCAAGATTTTTTGTCGGATAAAAGCTGAAACATCCAAAATCTCCGAACGAACCTACTTTTTGACCTTTGTATTCCGCACCGATTGCTTGACAGCAGTCTTCAACAACTTTTAAATTATGACGTTTTGCAATATCCATAATTTTATCCATTTCGGCAGGCTGCCCGTACAAATGAACAGGGATTATTGCCTTTGTTTTTGGTGTTATTGCGGCTTCAATTTTATTTGCGTCAATATTAAACGTATCGGGATTAATATCAACAAACACGGGAGTTGCACCGGCTAAACCTATTGCACTTGCAGTTGCCACAAAAGTAAATGCGGTTGTAATTACTTCATCGCCCCTGCCTATATTTAAAGCTCTTAACGCTAAGTGAAGCGCATCCGTTCCTGAGTTTAAGCCCACGGAATATTTTGTTCCCACAAAATCAGCAAATTCCGTTTGGAACGCTTTATTGTGCTTGCCTAATATATAAGAGCCAGAAGCCAATACTTCCGTTACTGCTTTTTCAATCTCACCGCCTATTTTTGCATATTGTCTTTTTGAATCTAAAATCGGAATCATACTAATCTCCTTAACTTCCTAACATATTATAATTATAGTTTACCATAACTTAAATGCGCCTTTACATAATCTTAATAACGGTTATATAATAAGACTATGCAAAACATCGGGGAAGAAAATATAAACGAACTTGAAAAGGCACAAATGGATTTTATATCCACCGTAAGCCATGAATTAAGAACTCCGTTAACAAGTATAAGAGGCTTTGCCGATACGCTTTTAACCTCTTATGACAGATTAACTCCCGAGCAGAGAGAAAAATTTTTGCTGATTATTAAAGATCAATCAAACAGACTTATTAATCTTGTTGAAAACTTGCTGACAGTATCTAAAATGCAATCCGATAAGGAATTAATGGTTTATAAAGCAACAGACGCTTTACAAGCAGCGGAATATGCCGTTCAAATAATAAAAAATCAATATAAAACACACAAATACATTCTTAATTACGATAAAAATCTGCCCAAAATTCTTGTTGACAGCGATAAATTACAGCAGATTTTAATAAATTTAATTGATAATGCTTCAAAATATTCACCCGAAAATACAACGGTAACGGTGAATATCTGCCAAAATTATAATGAAAACACTTTAACAATAAGCGTTAAGGATGAGGGAATAGGAATAAACAGCGAAGATATCGGGAAAATATTTAATAAGTTCTCGCGCATTGACTCACCATTAACAAGAAAAATCCAAGGCAACGGGCTGGGATTATATATTACAAAGACTCTCACGGAAAAAATGGGCGGGAAAATCAGTGTAGACAGTTCACCTAAAGGCAGTGAGTTTAAAATAACTTTTAAAGCCGCAACACCTGAAGATAACGGATTGAAGAAGATAAAAGAGTAAATATGTTAGCAAAAGCAGTATTAATAATAGATAAAAGAATAGAACAATCCACCAGATATAAAAAAATACTGGAGAACAGCGATATAACAGTATTCACATCAGCTGATTTTGCGCTCTCTTTAAAAATAATAAATGACTTTGAACCCGATTTGATATTGATTTCAGACAGTATTGATTTTGATATTAAAAAAGCAATAGAACAAATAAGAGTTTTAACATACAACATCCGCCCCGCAATAATAGCACTGTCAAAATCCAATCACATACAGGATAAAATAGAATTATTAGACCTCGGGGCAGACGATTTTTTAAGCGAGCCTATAAATACGGAAGAATTTAAAGCAAGAATTAACGCGCATTTAAGACGGAGTCTTGAAAACAATTTTGTTGAAAATACAATGCTTTTTGACTCTAAAGTTTCTTATAAAATGATAAAACGCGAACTAAACAGCGCGCAAGAGTGGGCAATTATGCTGATAGATATAGATAATCTGGAATTTTATAAGGAAATCTACGGCGAGCTTGCGGCGGATAAATTATTGCAGACATACTCCGCAATTATAAAATCATCGTTAGAAAAAGGCGATTATATAGGTCAATTCGGCAAAGATGATTTCATTGTAATTACAAACCCCGAAAAAGCCGAAAAAATCGCAAATTATCTAGTTTACGCATTTGAAACCGTAGTTTCAAAGTTTTATTCAAAATCAGACGCAAAACGCGGATTTATGTTTATGCACGGAGATGAAGAAGCCGAAAATAAGGTAAATCTTGTATCGACAAGTATCGGAGTTATAACTAATCAATATAAGAAATATAGTGATATAAAGCAAATAATCAGCTCATTAATTTCAACACACAAGCTGGCGAAGTATAAAACAGGCTCCGCTTATGTAGTGGAACGCCCGAAAATAAGCGCCGATAATGCCGTAGAAGAAAAAGAAAAAAATAATAACATATTAATAGCCGAGCCCGATGAAGCACTATCAATACTTTTAGAGGCAACGGCAAGACTTCAGGGCTACAACGTAAAAGTTGTTAATGAATTTGATGAAATATATGACGCAATAACTCAATATAATCCTGCAGTAATAATACTGGACGCAGGTAACAGCGAAACATTAAAGGGGCTTGAAGTTTGCAGAAAATTAAAATTGGAACTGCAAAATGTAAAATCCAATATAATATTTACAACAACACTTCATGATAAAGAAATGGTGCTAAATGCAGGAGCAGACTTGTATCTGCCAAAGCCGTACGAATTATCTGTAATATTCGGATGGATTAAAAAATTTAATGACAACTACAATGAATAAGGAGATAAAAATGCAGGTAAAAATCGAAAAAAAATCAATACTTGATGTAAGTGCCGACGTGATTATAGTTAATTTATTTGAGGGTGTAAAAACTCCTGCAGGCGTAACGGGTATTGTTAATAAGGCATACAAAAATTTAATATCGGAATACGTAATAAAAAAAGAAAAATTTGAGGGGAAATACGGCGAAATATATCAGCTTCCGCTTCCGATATCGGGGAAAAAGCTATTTATAGCAGGGCTTGGTAAACAAAAAGAATTTACTCCCGTAAAAATAAGAGATCTAACCGCAAAAATAGTAAGAATATGCAATAAAGCAGGGAATATAAAAAAAGCGGTATCAATACTTCATGGTGCAGGGATAGCAGGACTTTGCCCTCAATTGTGCGCTCAAATGATTACAGAAGGAGCAATATCCGGCACTTATGCTTTTAATAAATATAAATCCGACAAAAAAGAAAACAGCTTAAAAGAATTTGTAATTGCGGAAATTGACAACGAAAAATATAAAAAAGCAAAAATCGGGGTTGAAACGGGGATAATAACGGCAAACGCATTAAACCGTGCAAGAGATTTAATAAATGAATCTTCACAATATTTATATCCCGAAACACTGGCGCAGTACGCTGTTGAAAATTCGGGAGTAAAAACAACGATATATAATAAAGCTCAAATTAAAAAAATGGGGATGAATGCATTTTTAGCCGTAGGGCAAGGCAGTATCCATGAGCCTAAATTTATTCACATGGAATATAAGCCCGAAAAGAAAGCAAAAAGGAAAATAGCAATAATTGGAAAAGGAATAACTTTTGACGCAGGCGGACTTGACTTAAAACCGCCGACATCAATGCTTACAATGCGAGATGATATGTCGGGAGCTGCTGCCGTAATCTGTACAATGCGAGCAATATCGGAATTAAAGCCCGATGTGGAAGTTCATGCAATAGTTGCGGCGTGCGAAAATATGCCGTCGGGCAGTGCTTATAAACCCGGGGACGTAATCATAGCAAAGACAGGCAGAAGCATTGAAATTGATAATACGGACGCAGAGGGCAGAGTAACTCTTGCAGACGCTTTAGCTTACGCCGAAGAATTAAAGCCCGATGAAATAATTGATATAGCAACTCTGACAGGTGCTTGCATGGTAGCTTTAGGCACTGTTTCAAGCGGAATAATGGGTAATAACGATAAAAAAATAAAAGATTTTATAAAAACCGCCGAAATTGCAGGCGAGCGTTTTTGGCAGCTTCCAATGTATGAAGAATACGGCGATACTCTGAAAAGCGATATTGCAGATACCAAAAATACAGGCGGAAGAATGGGCGGAGCTTCTTCTGCGGGTGTATTTTTATCTAAATTCATTACAAAAAACACGCCTTGGATTCACTTAGATATAGCAGGCACCGCATTTTTAGATACAGCTAATTCGGAAGGCATAAAAGGCGCAACGGGCATAGGTGTCAGAAGTTTAATAAAATATATTACGGAGTAAATAAAAATAAATAAATTTTAAAATGAAAAAATATAATATTTGCATTCAGTTCAATAATAATTATTTTCTTTAACTCAGCATTAAAGCAATTCTAACTCGCCCTATCGGGCTCAAACAGAGAATTGCTTGTGCTGTTTGCTTCGTTAAGAAAATTACATTATTATTTCAAGTCATGCAAATATTATATTTTTTTCATTAATAATAAGAACTTAAAATTAGGATAATTATGTACAAAATAATTAAAAATACACTTACAAAAGAAAAAAATGAAATTTCATTAATAGAAATAAAAAACAATAATTATGATAAAACAGTTTTAATAATAGGAGTATTCCACGGCGAAGAACCCCAAGGGAATTTTTTAATTAACGAATATTTAAAAACAAATATACAGGGAATTAAAAATCGATTATTAATAATTCCCTGCTTAAATCCTGACGGAATGAAAAAAAATCAGCGTCAAAACGCAAACGGAGTCGATTTAAACAGAAATTTCCCTACAAAAAACTGGATTAAGACGGAAAAAAATGAATACTGGGGCGCAGATGAAGCCGGAAGCGAAATTGAAACTAAATTCATAACGGAAATATTAAACGAATACAAAATCGACGCAATACTTTCAATCCACGCACCGTTTAAAATAGTCAATTATGACGGACCTGCAAAAGAACTTGCAGAAAAAATATCGGAAATAACAGGCTATAAAGTACAAGCGGATATAGGCTACCCAACGCCGGGGAGCTTCGGCAATTATGCAGGAGTTGAACGCAATATACCGACAATCACGCTTGAACTCCCCGAAGATGAAACAAATGAACAACTTTGGGAAACAAATAAAGGCGTATTTGATTACCTGGCTAAAGTGTTTTAAGAAATAGTTACAATAATATTATATTTTAAACTTTTATGTTATATTTAAAAATACGATAATATTCGCGAAGAAAAGGGAAAATAAATGATTTCTGTAAACGACTTAAAAACAGGCTTAACACTTGATATCGACGGCGGATTATGGAACGTAGTCGAATTTATGCACGTAAAACCGGGAAAAGGCGCTGCATTTGTAAGAACGAAACTTAAAAATGCGGAAACAGGCAACGTAGTTGAAAGAACTTTCCGTGCAGGTGAAAAAGTTGCTAAAGCTACTTTGGATAAAAGAGATATGCAATACCTTTACAAAGAAGGCAACGATTATGTAATGATGGATTTGGAAACTTATGAACAAATCTCTGTCGGTGCTGACAAAATCGGCGACGGTGTTAAATATTTAAAAGAAAATATGAATGTAGCAATTTTGCTTCACGGTTCAAACATCATCGGTATTGATATACCTAACTTTGTAGAACTTGAAGTTATTGATACTCCGCCGGCTGAAAAGGGAAATACCGCACAAGGCGGTACAAAACCCGCTACTCTTGAAACGGGAGCCGTTGTTAATGTTCCGTTCTTTGTTACTACAGGAACGGTTATCAGAGTTGATACCAGAACAAATGAGTATTTAGATAGAGTCTAAGGTAATAAATATGAAATTTGATTTGGAATATTTAGAAAAACTGGCAAATATTGTATATGAAAATGACCTTTCTGAAATAACACTTGGAGAGGAAAAAAAGACCGTAAGTTTTAAACGGGAAAAAGCGCAGCAAGTTGCACCTGCTCCAATGGTCGCACCAACGGCAATAACATCACAGATAATATCTGCACCGGCACAAAAACCCGCAGAACAAAAACAATCATCGGAACAACACAAGGGAACACCTATTAAAGCCCCGATGGTAGGGACTTTCTACAGTTCACCATCACCCGATGATCCTCCGTTTGTTAAAGTGGGTGATAATATCGGCGCAGGTCAAGTCGTTTGTATTATTGAAGCAATGAAATTAATGAACGAAATTGAAGCTGAGGCTTCGGGTAAAATTACTGAAATCTGCGTTAAAAACGGCGACAGCGTTGAATTCGGACAAATACTTATGTATGTTGAATAAAAATTAATTAAAAAAAGAGCCTATTCTTAGGCTCTTTTTTTTATTTTCTCTTACAATTTACAAAAATTTCAGCGCCCATATTCGGCATTATTTCCGATAAATAATATAATCCGTCTAAAAGTTCATTATTTATTATTTTTTCATTCAAACATAGTTCCATTTTTGCATGATTAAAAGGTTTTATAAAATATGAACCGCTTTGCAATACCTTTAATCCGTTTTCATTAACAAATTTATTTAATTTTTCCGTATCGAATGTAGTATTTTGTTGAAGACTTTTTGCTGTAGGAGTTAATTCTCCTATGTTTGCTAATAATCCGCTTTTATATGCCCATAAAAGATGAAAACTTTTTGAATTTGGAACATTTATATGAATAATTGTATTTTTATTTAATAATGCAACAATTTGTCTAAAAAAGATATCAACTGTTTTTACTTCATGTAAAAGTCCGCTTAAAATAACAAAATCAAAATTTTGATTTTTTAAATCACTTATTCTGTTTTCAATAAAATCATTAATTATAACAACATTTTTTGAATGCAAATTACTTGCGGGGGGGGGATTTTGAACTTTTAAATCATTACAAGCCTTTTGAGCAAATGTTGTTGACGGCTCTATTATAGTAAATTTATCAAAATTTTTATAGTAATTAGCAATACTATCAAGACCACATCCAATTTCTAAAATATTTTTTGGTTTATACTCATTTAATATTTCTAATACTTTTTTTCGGCGATATTTTACCATAATTTTTTCAAAATCATGATTAAAATAAACTTTTACATATTCACCTATATCTCTGCCGTAATTTTTATTTTTACTAACCATATAATACCCTTCATCAGATTTTATTTTTACAATTTACAAAAATTTCAGCACCTATATTCGGCATATATTTTGTTATATAATACAATCCGTCTAAAAGTTCTTTATTTATAACTTGTTCTTTAAGTAACAAAGCCATCTTTGCGTGATTAAAGGGTTTTATAAAATATGAACCGCTTTGCAATATCTCTAATCCGTTTTCATTAACAAATTTATTTAATTTTTCCGTATCGAATGTAGTGTTTTGTTGAAGACTTTTTGCTGTTTTGGTTAATTTTCCCATGTTTTGTATTAATCCGCTTTCATAAGCCCAAATCAGATGAAAACTTTTTGAATTCGGAACATTTATGTGCAATATTGTATTATTATCTAACAATTTAACAACTTGCTTTATAAAATTATTTACATCATTAACTTCATGTAAAAGAGAACTTAAAATAATAAAATCAAAATTTTGATTTTTTAAATCATCTATTCTGTTTTCAATAAAATCATTAATTACAATAACATTTTTATTGCGGGGGGGGGGATTTTGAACTATTAAATCATTTTCAGCCTTTTGAGCAAATGTTGTTGACGGCTCTATTATAGTAAATGTATTAAAAGTTTTATAGTAATTAGCAATACTATCAAGACCACATCCAATTTCTAAAATATTTTTCGGTTTATATTCATTTAATATTTCTAATACTTTTTTTCGGCGATAAAATACCATTGTATCTTCAAAATCATGAGTAAAATACATTTCGGTATATTTATCTATATTTCTATCTTTAATTTTTTGATGTGAAGTCATAAAGTTCTCAAATTATAAAAACAATAATATTATAAACATATAATAATACAAACTAATTTTTTGCTTCAAGATTTAAAAGGAATTGTTTTTTTTCCAATCCCCCGCCATATCCTATTAAATCGCCGTTTGAGCCTATCACTCTGTGGCAGGGAATTATTATCGCGATAGGGTTTTGGTTATTTGCATGCCCGACAGC
>CANQZO010000059.1 GCA_947628355.1 Candidatus Gastranaerophilales bacterium
TGTTGTTTTTTTCCTATTTGAGTTCTTATCTCGGGTAAAACTGCTGTAAGTTGATTTAAAACAGTTTCAAGCTGAGGGTTATTACATAAAATCATATTATTTTCCGAATACTTAATAACATAAGGTCGTAATTTTTCGACTACTGCTTTTGTTTCAGAATTTTGTATTTGTGCAAGTTTTTTCCCGTTATTAAGATTAACAGGATATCCTTTTATAGCAAAAGAACGTCTTGGAACATTATCAACTTGCGTTCCAAATTTGTTATGATAGAGTTCAAATCCAAAATAATCGTATACTTTTTGCCGCTCTTGTGGTGTTAAATCTTTAACGGTAAAATACGTATCTTTTATAAATTCACTTGAAGGGTATTCTTGTTCAATTTCAAGATTACTAAATTCTTCATCACTCATTTTCGCTAAAATGTCAGATAAAGTCTTCAGATTTTCAAATACCTTTTTTATTTGAGCTTCTGATAGAGGATTGGTTTCTATACCGATTGATTTTACTAAGGCAGGTAAAAACGTACAATATTCTTCCTGGTTTTTTGGTAACAACGGCAGATATTTCCTCAGTTCATCACTTATGTTAAATACACCTGTGTTACTTGCTACAAGATTTCTTACTATTTCTTTTTTCCTTCGTTGAGATACTTCATTTATATTTTGTTTATTCAATAATCCTTTAAATTGGCAGGCAATTTGTATTTCTTCTGAGTTAAGATTCCTTGTTGCATTTTTACCTATAATTTTTTCTATTATTTTAATATCTCTTAATGTTACATTATATTCTGTATTCAAAATTGAAACTATATATTGCGGAGTCAACTCAAGTTTGTTATAATTCTCCAACATTTTTAGAAGTTCATCTTTATTTTCTGAGGTAACAATTTCCAGAATTGAGTAAATAGACTCTCCGTTAAACCCAAATTTACCATCATCATCTTTTACATCAAGTAATTTAAAGAAAATATCTTTATTTTCCGTGTTTACTTTAACAAGAATAGAGTAAATATCCTCTCCGCCAAACCTAAAGTTACCTTCTTTATCTTTTGCATCAATTAATATAGGGAGAATATCTTTATTTTCAGAGTTTACGTTTTTTAAAATATAGTAAATATCATCTCCGTTAAACCTAAATTTACCTTCATCATCTTTTGCATCAAGTAATTTAAAGAGAATATCTTTATTTTCAGTGTTTACTTTTACAAGAATAGAGGTAATATCATTTCCGCTAAACCTAAAGTTACCATCATCATTTTTTTCATCAAGTAATATAGGAAAAATATCTTTATTTTCAAAGTTTACGTTTTTAAAAATATAGTAAATATCATCTTCATTAAACCTAAATTTACCATTATTTTTTGCATCCAATAATATTGGGAGAATATCTTTATTTTCAGTGTTTTCGCTTTTAATGATACAGGAAATATTCCAGATAAACCTAAATTTACCGTCATCATCTTTTGCATCAAGTAATTTAAAGAAAATATCTTTATTTTCCGTGTTTATGTTTTCAAGGATAGAGGAAATATCCACTCCGTCAAACCTAAACTTACCTTTAGTATCTTTTGCATCAAGTAATATAGGGAGAATATCTTTATTTTCAGTGTTTACGTTTTCAAAAATAGATGAAATATTACATCCGCTAAACCTAAAGTTACCTTCAGCATCTTTTGCATCAAATAATGTAGAGAGAATATCTTTATTTTCAGAGTTTATGTCTTCAAAAATAGATGAAATATTTTCTCCGCTAAACCTAAATTTACCTCCATTAAATTTTGCATCAAATAATATAGGGAAAATATATTTATTTTCTGCGTTTACATTGTAAAGAACAGAGGAAATATTCTCTCCGCTAAACCTAAATTTACCATCATCATCTTTTGCATCAACTAATTTAAAGAAAATATCTTTATTTTCATCGTTTAAATTTACAAGAATAAAAAAAATTTCTTGGCGGCTAAACCTAACTTTACCATTATCATCTTTTGCATCAACTAATATAGGGAGAATATCTTTATTTTTTGCTTTTACAAATCTAAGAATAAAAGAAATTTCTTGGCTACTATACCTAAAGTTACCATCATCATCTTTTGCATCAAGTAATATAGGGAGAATATCTTTATTTTCAGAGTTTATGTTTACAAGAATATAGTAAATATCCTCTCCGCTAAACCTAAAGTTACCATCATCATTTTTTTCATCAAGTAATATAGGGAGAATATCTTTATTTTCAGAGTTTATGTTTACAAGAATAGAGGAAATATCTTCACCGCTAAACCTCAAGTTACCATCATCATCTTTTGCTTCAAGTAATATAGGGAGAATATCTTTATTTTCTGTTGTTACACGAAATAAAAGAAACAAAATTTTATTTCCGTCAAACCTAAACTTACCTTTAGTATCTTTTGCATCAAGTAATTCTTGGATAATATCTTTATTTTCAGAGTTTACTTTTTTAAAAATATGGTAAATATCATCTCCGTGAAACCTAAAGTTACCATCATCATATTTTGTATCAAGTAATTCATTGAGAATATCTTTATTTCCCGGAGTTAACATATTGAGAATTTCAATAATATTTTTTCCCTCAAAACTAAAACTGTCACCATAATCTTTTACATCAAGTAATTTTTGAATAATATCTTTATTTTCTGTTGTTACACGAGAGAGAATATCCCGAATTTCTCCTGCAGTAAATCTAAAGTTACCTTCTGTGTCTTTTGTTTCAAGTAACTGTTTTAGAAGTTTCATATCATCTTCAATATATCCTTTGAGAAGATAATTATTAAGATTAATATCTGATATTTCAATTTTTTCAAAACTTTCTTTTAAATTTGTTAATAAATCTTGAAATGACCTTATAAATTCTTCTTTTCTTCCTTCATCACAATCTAATTTTTCTTCATAATTTTTTATTGCTTCTTCTGTCAATTGCAATAAAATCTCTCGCGGAGTTTTATTCGGCAGATTTATCATTGCTCGCCCATATGCATTTAAGACTTCATTTGCTGAGGCTTCTGCCTTTTTTTCCTGCGGAGTGCATGTTTCTTTGGTTTCGCCTTTAAATGCAGGAACATTTATATCATTTATTCTCTTACTTCCGTTTATTTCCATTTTTACTTTCCGTATTTATTTGTTAATTTATATATCGGAATATTTAAGTCTATCTTTAGTATATTTTAATACACATTAAGAAATATTAATCTCCAAAAACAATAAAGGGCAAATCTTTTTCAAGCGCATATTGTTTTAAGAAATCAGCTTGAGAATCAATGAACTGCATAATATTTCCGACATTGTCAGCTTGAGAATATGCAAAAACACCCATTACACGAGGGTTAGAAATATACATTTCATTATAATTTCTGTTTCCGATTCTGGTATTTGAATTAATTGCTGCGAGTGCTTTCACTATTTTTTCTGCAGTTTCTTTAGGTTCTATCTGTGTAAAAGGTTTATCTGCATTTTGGCGTACAAATTCAACATATTCTTCATCAGTTAAATCTAAGGCTTTTTTAATCAAATCGGATATATAATTTCTGTCTTTTTCTCTTTCACCTCCGAAGATGTAGCGAGATTTAAAATCATCTATACTTTTTCCGAAGCCCGAGCCTGAATCCGTATTACCTCCGCCATGAATATATTTTGTATCAACATCAAGCAATATTCCTTGCGATCTAAAAAATCTGTATTTGCTCTCAGGTCGTTCCGTATAACTAACCGATAATAATGCCTCGGAATCCGGCAGTGCGAATGCGTCAAATTTAGCAAGCTGGTTGGAAAAGTCTAACCCGTGTACAAAAAATTTAATATTACCCGTATTTACATCATCCATTAATTTTATGTCACCGTTTACGGTAACATGTCCTTTTGCTTCTATACCGCTTGATACAGAGCCTTTGGGAAAACCTATTTTTTCCCATGTACCGTTTTCTACTTCATTAAATTTGATTATTATAAGTCCGTCTTTATTTTTGTATATACCTTTAATATTTGTTGAACCGTCATCATTTACTGTAGTTATAGCTTTTGCTATTGTGCTTGCTTTAGGGATTTTTGTTACAGGCAATAGCGGCTGTGATTTTTTTAATTCTTTTATATAACTTTCAATAGCTTTTGAATGAGTTTCAAAATCATCTTTATATCTCCAATAAAATTCATCAGTTGTTTTAACTGATTTAAGGTCTGCGATTGTAAAAATCTTAGCCATATCGAACAAGTTATCATATTGGAGATCAAATGCTGCAGATTGCTGTCTTTTTTCAGGACTTCCCTTATATTTTTTACTGTTTACATATCCAAGCCATTCATGGTGCTTTATTAAAGAATAAATTTTTATTTTTTCTTCACTTGATAAATCCAATTTATTAATTATGTAATATGCGTCAAATGCACTTTCTTCCGCATGAAATTTATCTATCATACCTTCTGTTTTATTTCCGTCGTGCAGCATAGCACAAATTAACATTATTCTTTTATCAGACTCGGACAACTTCTCATAATCGGGATTTTGAACTATTTTTTGCATTACTTTTAAAGAATGCTTCATTATATCATATTTATGCGCACCGTGCTGAATTCTGTCGATTTGAGTCCTTAATTCTGGGAATGTTCCAACTATATTATTTAATAATTCTTCAATTTTCGGATTATTACAATTAATTTTATTATCTTGAGAAAATTTTATTACTTTTTCTCTTAATTGTTCTATAATCTCCTTTGTTTTAGGGTCAGTAATTTGTGCAAGTTTTTTCCCGTTATTTAGATTTACCGGATAACCTGTAATACTGAATTTATTATTTTGATTATCATCAACTTGTACTCCGTTTTCATTATAATGTAATTCAAAACCAAAATAGTCATATACCTTTTGCCGTTCTTGAGGGGTTAAATCTCTTACTATACTAAATGTATCTTTTATAAATTCAGATTTCGGATATTCTTGTGTAATATCTAAACTAATAAATTCTTCATCAGATAAACCTTTTAACGCTTCAGCCAATGAAAAAATTGAAGTATAAAATGTCTTCACTTCCTCATCGGACAATGTATTTGTTTCAATACCTAAAGACCTTACAAGAGCAGGTAATAATGTACAATACTCCTCTTGATTTCTTGGTAAAAGAGGAAAATATTTGCTAAGATTTTCACTAATGTTAAATAAACCTGCATTATTTGCTACTAACCGTCTTAATACATCTTTTTTCTTGTATATCGGTATTTCATTTATATTTTGTTTATTGCAAATATCCTTAAATTGTGCTGCAAAAATTAAATCTTGTTCGGATAAAGAGTTGACCGCATCTTTACCCATAATGAGTTCTAATTCTCTTATATCTTTTAAAGAAAAATTATTTTCTTCATATAAAACAGCAAATAATCCTCCTCTTGATAATTTACCTTGTTTTATTAAATCAATTAATCTATTTAATTCCGATATTTTATCAAAATCTTCTCCGTATGAAAGACATTTATTTATAATAATTTTCTTATCTTCGTTCGTAAATAAATCATTATAATTTTCCACGATATCTTTTATAATTAAGGCTTGTTCAGCATTAGTTCTACGTATAATTGAACATACTTCATAAGTATTATATCCAAGTTCATTTTTTGCAATTAATGTCGAAAAAGATATTTTATCGATATTTTCTTCGCTTGTCCATGTATTTTTTAATAAAGTATTTACTGCAGATACAATTTGATTAATATCAGAAGCTGAATAACCGTTTTCTTGTTGATTATCAATAATATTTTTAATAAATTCGAAATTTCTTTCATTTACATTTGAAATTAAATCAATATATTTTTCTAAATCTATTTTGTCCTTTTTATGCATATCAATAAGATAATATGCAAATTCTAATTTTAATTTATTTATCTTTGGACCTTCATTTTTGTCCCAATTATAATTCGGATAATCAAAAACATTATCAGTAATTCTGTATATTGAATTTGCAGATATTCTTTTTTCTTTAGGTAAATTTATAAGTTGTTTTATTAAATCAACGTTATCTTTTTTAACCTTTTGAATTATCGGTATATGTTCATCTAAATCTATTTCATCTTTTTCATATAAATCTGTCAAATAATTGGCAAAATCAATTTTTAAATCATCATAACCCAAAGTATTTAACAAAGAGGTAATCGTATCTGCACTGACTCTTTTCTCCGACTTCTGATTAATTAAGCGTTGAACAAGTCCTGTTGTTTTATCATTTAATGCGTAATTTGTAATAATTTTAACTTTATCTTCTTTACTGTAATTATTATTTTGTGTAATAAAATTTTGTACAAAATCTAATGTTTTTCTGCGAGCATGCACAAGTATAATACCAATATCTTTTCCCTCAAACCTATTTTCTGAAGTATCGCATATTAAATCCATTGCAAATGAGTTATTTTCTTCCGTAACACAGGATAATATATTAATAATATCATCAACTGTATAACCGGATTTTGTGTTATACAATAATTCCCGCGCTATATTCAAATTATCCTTTCTGAAAGTTCTTATTATCCTTGATAAATCTTCGGGAGTATACTCTAAATTTTCATCAGATAAAACTTGTTTAACAAAACTAACAGTTTCTTTTTGTGTACCAAATAATATTGAATTAATTTGTAACGGGCTGTATTTTGACTTAGGGTCGGAGATTAATTGTTCTGCGATTTCAATATTATCAGGATTAATGCTTCTTAATATTAATATTTTTTCATCAGCGGAGAATTCTTCTTCGGGTTTATTTAATATATTTCTTATAAAATTTTCTGTTTGGGGAGTATACCCCAAAAGAACGGAACTTATTTGACTTATGCTAAGATTTTTACTTTTATCTTCTAATAATTCTTTTGTAAATGATATTGATTCATCATTCAAAGCAATTAAGATTTCTGCTATATCAGATTTATTTTCCGTACTAACATCTTGTTCACTAAGATATTTAACAAAATCTATAACAACTTGAGGATTATCTATCAAATACTTTTGTGATTTATTTATATAATTATATAATTCTTCATAATCCTCATTATTTTCATCAATTTCTTCAATACTTCCATCAGATTCTATATAATCTGTGTTATAACCTAAATATAAATACGGAGAAATTACGGCAAATTGAAATCCCGTAAAATTTAATAGTTTTTTAATTTCTCTTTTATCTTTAATCCCCAAAAGATTTATAATATTCAATCTTTTTTCTCTTGGAACTTCAATAGGGGACTTAACATTATTACCTCTAAAACTGCAAGAATTAACCTGCGCCATGCCGTAAGAAGCTAAAGCATTCAATGAATCAGCCTCAGCTTTTTTATTTTCAACAGGTTTTACCGTTGATTTTTTTTGAATACTTAACTTTTCCTTTTCAACACGTGAAATATTATTATTGTGTATTTCCAATTATTTACTCCGAATTATAAAATATATATCGGCATATTTTTTTAAAACTTTAATTTTTTAATAAATTTTTTGCAAAAGCTGTCGACTCATCGTTTATTTCACCTGCAGCAAGCATTGCTATTGCTTTTACTCTGTTTTCTCCGCTGAGTTTATATACATTAACCTTTGTTTTATCCGTCTGTTCTTTTGTTACATAGAAATGAACATCCGATTTTGCAGCGATTATCGGCTGGTGTGTAATTACTATGATTTGATGGGATTTGGATAATTCCTGTAATTCATCCGCCACGGATTGCGAGGCTTTACCTGAAATTCCCGTATCAATTTCATCAAATATTACCGTATTTGTTTTATCAGCTTGAGCAAAAATTGATTTTAATGCCAGCATTACTCTTGAAATTTCACCGCCTGAAGCAGTTTTGGCAAGCGGTTTTAAGTCCTCGGATACATTTGTTGATATCATAAATTCTACTCTGTCAATGCCGTTTTCGCTCATCGGAGCAGTTGTTACATCAATTTTAAATCTGGATTTTGCCAGTTCTAAATGCTCAAGTTTCTTCTCAACCGCTTCAGACAATACTTTAGCGAGTTCAATTCTTGCTTCGCTTATTATTTTTGATAAATCATCGAGTTCTGATTTTAATATTTTTATTTCCTTTTCCGCAGATATGATTTCATCCTGCGATACTTCTATTGAATTTAACTCTTTTGATAATTTTTCATAAGTATTTAATACTTCTTCCAGAGTGTTTCCGTATTTTCTTTTAATTTTTTCCAATTGGCTTATACGCTCTGAAATAAACTCCATACGTTCATTATCATTCTCTTTATTTTCGGAATAGTCAAGCATTTGTCTTGATATTTCTTTCAAAGTTTCATAAACGCCGATAAATTCTTCTTCCGCTTGATGCACAGACTCATCCATGGAACTTAACTTAGATATATTGTTTTTTACACTGCCCAAGGCATTTATTATACTTTCTCCGTCACCGTTTAACGCCCAATAGGATGAATAGGACAACTCTTTTAATTTTTCCGTATTTGCAAGTATATCAAGCTCTTTACTTAATTTTTCATCCTCATTTATATCTTCAATTTTTGTATCTTCTATTTCTTTTACTTGAAATTTTAAAAAGTCCTCTTGCTGACGTTTATTTTCAACTTCTTTTGTCATTTCCTCCAAATGCTTCAACAAAGCAGTATATTTCAGATATTTTTCCCTATGATTTTCCACGTTATCTCTATGCGGTTTTAATGCAAAGTCATCAAGCAAAATTATATGATTTTTCTGCTGTAAATAATTATAGCTTTGGTGCTGAGTGTGAATATCCAATATTTCCTCACGCAATTCCTTAACAAAATCCTGCGTGACCAAAACCCCGTTAATTCTTGAACGCACGCTTGAGGTGGTTATTTCCTTTGATAATATTATTTCGTTACCTAAAGTTTCTATTCCGTTTTTTTCCAAAAGCGAAAAATCAAACGTATTTTTTAATTCAATTGTTAACTCAATATAAGCACTTTGAGCACCGGATTTTATAACTTCTTTTGAAGTCTTTGCCCCAAGTGCATTATCTATTGCACCTATTATAATGCTTTTCCCTGCACCCGTTTCTCCCGTAAAAACATTAAACCCTTTATCAAATTCAAGTGTTATATCATCAATTAATATATAATTTTTTACGGTAACGGATTTTATCATTTTATCCTTTCCAAGATAAACCCCAATGCAGTTTTTCTTTTAATACGGAATAAAAAGAATTTTTCTCCAAATTTAAAAGGACTAATTTTGCGCGGTAGTCACTCTTTTTAACTTCTATCTCATCATTAATGCCTAAAGAATAAGTGTCTTGACCGTCTGCGGATATTTTAAGCAGAGGCTTGTTCTGGCTTGATGTTACTTTTATTACTTCACTTGAGGGAATAACAATAGGTCTTGCATTCATTGTATGAGGACATATAGGGACTACAACAACCGCATCCAGTATCGGAGCTAGTATCGGACCGCCTGCCGATAGCGTATAAGCGGTTGAACCCGTCGGGGTAGAAATTATTATTCCGTCTGCAAGATAATCACATACTATATTATCGTTTATATGAACATATAATCTTGATGTTCTTGAAAATCCGTCGCCCTTTATAACTATATCGTTTAAGGCATTCATTTTTCCGTCAAGCGAGGTAAGCATTATTCTGTCTTCTACTTTAAAACAGCCTTTCAAAAGAAAATCAACCGCTTCTTTTATCTGCGTTGACTTTGCCTGAGACAAAAACCCCAGCCTGCCTAAATTTATACCCAATATCGGCACTTCATATTTTGAATAGTATCTTGCCGTCTTTAATATTGTCCCGTCACCGCCCAATACAAATGCAAATGTTATGTTCTCATTAAATTTATCTGTAGTTAATATTTGCGCGTTTACCTGATTATCGGCTAATATTTCTTTTAACTGTTCTGCAGTATACTGTGCTTTTTGATTATCCTTATTATAAAATATCCCTGCCTGTGT
>CANQZO010000060.1 GCA_947628355.1 Candidatus Gastranaerophilales bacterium
TCGATACAATGTCGCTTTCGGGGATTGGCTCGCCTATTTCCAGCATTAAATTTTTAAACATTTCCCTGTCTTCTGCTTTTTTTATTGAGTCTATTTTTGTTCCCAAAAGCTGTACGTTATATTTTTCCAAAATACCTGCTTCATTTAATTTTACGGCAAGATTTAACCCTGTCTGCCCGCCAAGAGTAGCGATTATACCGTATGGGCGCTCTTTTTCTATGATGTATGTTAAAGACTCTAAGGTTAACGGCTCGATATAAACTTTATCGGCTATATTTTCATCGGTCATAATGGTTGCAGGATTTGAATTTACAAGGATTACCTCAATATTTTCTTCCTTTAAAGCCCTGCATGCCTGCACGCCCGCATAATCAAACTCTGCCGCCTGACCTATGACAATCGGCCCTGAGCCTATTACAAGTACCTTTTTTATATCTTTATTTATCGGCATTTTTCTATCCCTTTATACTGTAACTGTTTTACTGTGTTCCGTTTCTTCAATCCAGCTTCTTATAACTTTGTTTGCGTCATAAGGACCTGCCGTTAATTCGGGGTGGAACTGAACCGTTTTTACTTTGTATTCTTCGCAGGTTATGCCCTCAATTGTGTTGTCATTGAGATTCATATATGTAGCTTTTGTGTTAGCGGGAAGCGTATTTGCGTCCACTGCGTAGCTGTGATTTTGCGAAGTTATAAATATTTCATTTGTATCCGTGTTTATAACAGGGTGGTTTCCGCCTCTGTGTCCGTATTTCAGCTTAAATGTTTTTGCTCCGAGCGCTATTGATAATATTTGATGACCTAGGCAAATTCCGTAAATTCTGATTTTACCAAGCAGTGCTTTTGCTGTTTCTATTGCCTGCGTTGCATCTTCGGGATTACCGGGGCCGTTTGAAATTAATACCGCGTCAAAGTTTCCGTTTAGTATTTCTTCTGCTTTTACATCGGCAGGAAAAACTGTTATATCGCAATTTAGAGCCTTAAAGTTTTCAAGTATGCTCTTTTTTATTCCCATATCTATAATGGCAAGTTTTATACCGCTTCCTGCAAATTTTTCCACTTTATAAGTTGTTACATCAAGCGTTATGTCTTTACTTATTTTATATTCGCGCATTTTTTGTTTTATTTCGGGAGTGATTTCGCCAGTTGTAATTGCGCAGTTCATAGCTCCGTAATTTCTTATAATCTGGGTTAAATACCTTGTATCAACCCCTTTTAAGCCTACAATATTATTTTGTTTCAGGTAATCGCTTAAGGGCAGATAGCTTTTATAATGAGATTCATGCTCACAAAGATTTTTAACAACAAAGCCTTTAGCGTGGATTTTTCCGCTTTCAAAATCGTCTTTATTTATTCCGTAGTTTCCGATTTCAGGGTATGTCATAACTATTGTCTGACCTGCATAAGAGGGGTCAGTTAATATCTCTTGATACCCCACCATTGAAGTATTAAATACAATCTCGCCGAATGATGTTCCGTCTGCTCCGATTGATTCACCCTCAAAAATCATTCCGTTTTCAAGCAATAATCTGCCTTTTGATACCGCATAAGATTTATTTTGAGTTAACAGTGCATTTTCTATTTCTTCATATATCATTTGAATGGCTTTAACTCTGTCCTCTGCCGCGGTAACGGCTCTGCCTATAACAAGATAATCGGCTCCCTCTTTTATTGCTATTGAGGGTGTTGCCAAGCGTTTTTGGTCGTTTTTACTTGACCAATCAGGTCTTATCCCGGGGCATAATACTTTAAAATCTTTCCCGCAGGCTTGTTTTATTTTTTTGGCTTCCCATACACTTGCTACAACTCCGTCAAGTCCTGCTTTTTTAGCAAGTAATGCAAGGTGCATTACATAATCTATCGGCTTATAAGGTACTTTTAATTCTTGACTGAGGCTTTCTTCCGAAATGCTTGTTAAAACCGTAACACCTAATATTGTGGGGTTTTCATGCCCCGTTTCTTTTGCGGTTTTTCTTGCAGCCTCACAAGCTGTCCTCATCATTTCTTCTCCGCCCGTTGTATGCAGGTTGAAAAATGATGCGCCGTGTCTTACTATATTTTCAGCCGCTTTTGCAACGGTGTTTGGTATATCGTGTAGTTTTACGTCAAAGAAGAATTTTATATTCTGCTCTTTCATAAAATTAAATATTTCATAGCCGTTGCCTGTATACATTTGGAGTCCTACTTTAAATACTCCTACGTAGTCTTTAAGCTCGGTTATCAGTTCTTTTGCCTGCTCTGGTGTGTCAACGTCGAGTGCAAGCACTATTTTTTCTTTAATTTCGGGTCTTATTTGCATTTTATTTATCCTATATTATATATTTTACCTTTAATTATTGTCATTTTTACTCTGCCTTTTAATTTATATCCGTCAAAAGGCGAAATTCTGCATTTTGATTTAAACTTAGAAGCGTCAACAATCCATTCTTCATTTAAGTCAATAACTGTCAAGTTCGCACTCTCGCCTATTTCTATTTTTCCCTGTTTTTTCAGATTTAATATTTCGGCGGGTGCGTATGTTAATTTTTTTATTGCTTCAATTAACGGCAATTTACCCGTGTGTACAAGGTTTGTAAGAGTTAAGCCGAGCGCGGTTTCAAAACCTGCAATTCCCATTGGCGCCTTTTGAATGGGGAGTAATTTTTCATGTACCGTATGAGGTGCGTGGTCAGTAGCAATACAATCAATTGTTCCGTCTTTTAGCCCCTCAATTACCGCTTCTAAATCTTCTTTTGTTCTTAAGGGCGGATTAACTTTATATCTTGCGTCATAATCTTTTATATCGTCCTCGGTAAGTGAAAAGTAATGCGGTGCTGTTTCTGCCGTTACTTTTAATCCGTCTTTTTTAGCCTGTCTTATTAATTCAATCGAACGCTTTGCCGATATGTGTGCAAAATGGTATCTGCCGTTTACTGCTCTTACTATTTCAAGCTCACGTGCTATTGCAGAGGATTCTGTCAGTGTGGATATTCCTTTTAAACCAAGCCTTTCCGATACTTTACCCTCGTTTATGCACCCGCCTTGAGCCAGAGCTGAGTCCTCAGAATGCGAAATTATTATTGCATTATGAGAATTTATGTATTTTAATGCTTCTTTTAACACTTTCATATTTTCAACGGGTTTGCCGTCATTTGAAAACGCAATTGCGCCGTTATCCAAAAGCTCTGATACATTTACTGTTCTGTCTTCGCCAAACCCTATTGTAACTGCGCATATCGGATAAAAGCCTATTTCGCTTATTTCTTTTGCTTTATTTATTGAGTAAGTAAGAGTTGCTGCATTATCAACAATCGGATTTGTATTTGCCATAGGGCAAATTGCGCTATATCCTCCCGATATTGCAGAGGCTATGCCTGTTTTTATGGTTTCCTTTGCTTCAAATCCCGGTTCTCTTAAGTGGCAGTGAATATCCACAAACCCGGGGGTAATAATTTTCCCCGTTAAATCAATTACTTCATCATTTTGAGAGGGTATATTTTCGCCTATTTCTTTTATAATACCGTTTTCAATCATTATATCGGATATTTTATCAAAATTTGTTTTCGGGTTTATTATTCTTGCATTTTTAAGAAGCATTATTTACCTCTTTTCCTTGTTTCAGAAGGGTGTTTAAAATAGCCATACGCACAAACACTCCGTTTTGTGCCTGCTCAAGTATTGTTTTACCGACAGTATTATCTAAAAGCTCTGAAGATACTTCGATATTACGGTTTGCAGGCCCCGGGTGCATTAGTATTACATCACTTGCCGCGTATGATTTTAAAAGATTTGTATCAATCTCATATAATCTTTTGTATTCTTTAGAATCGGGATAGCTTTCATTTTCGTGGCGTTCATTTTGCACTCTTAAAACCATTACCGCATTTGCGCCCTCTACGGCTTCTTTTACACTGCTATGGTATTTGACGTTAAAGGCTTCAAGGTTTTGAAATTGCAAATAACTCGGGGCACATAAATGAATATCCGCGCCGAATTTAGAAAGCAGACTTATGTTTGATTTAGCTACCCTGCTGTGAACGACATCGCCCACTATAACTATTTTTTTGTTTTCAACCGTTCCGATTTTTTCAAGCATTGTATAAAAATCCAACAATGCCTGCGAGGGATGTGCGTGTGTTCCGTCGCCTCCGTTTATAAATTTTATCGGGTATTTAACTTGTTTTATTACGTTATTTATTATTCCCGAAAGTGAATGCCTTATTACAACAGCATTAACACCTAAAAAATACAGGTTTTCAATTGTATCTTTTAAACTTTCACCTTTTGAAAGCGAGGAATGCGCGGCGTCAAAGTTAATTATGCTCATTCCGAGCTTTTGACCCGCTATTTCAAAACTGCACCTTGTTCTTGTTGAGTTTTCATAAAACATTAAAGCAAGAGTCTTTTTTTCAACGTCAGACTTTTTCTTGCCCGGTTTAAATTCTTTTGCAAGATTTATGATATTTAATATGTCATCTTTTGATATACTTTCAATATCAATCAAGTGTTCCATTATGCTTTTACCTTTTCTTCACGGCTTCCGGGTTTTACAAGCGGTATTCCCTCTTTGCATAAAGGGCAGTTATCGGGCTCATATACAACGGGGTCAATCTGCATTAATGATTTTATATTAAAGCCCGTTAAACCTTTTGTCCTGTCTACAATACAGCCTACCGCAACAACTTTGGGTTCAAATTCTTTTATTGCTTCCATTGTTTCTTTTATTGTTCTTGCAGTTGTAATTACATCTTCAATAATGACAACTCTTTCACCCTTTTTAAGAGTGTAACCGCGTCTTAATTGCATTACTCCGTCTTTTCTTTCAACAAACAGATTGCGTTTTTTAGCGTTTTTTGCCGTTTCATATCCGATTATGACCGCACCGATTGCGGGGGCTACTATTGTATCAAATTCAATATCCGCTAGTTTTTCTGCCAGCATTTTTCCGAGTTTTTCCGTTATATCGGGGTACTGGTATAATTTAGCACACTGAAAATATATGTTTGAATGAAGCCCAGAAGTAAGGCAAAAATGCCCGTGCAATACTCCCTGTGCTTCTTCAAGTAAATTTAAAACTTCGTTTGTCATTATTTCCTCAATTCCTTTTTTAATTCGTTTAAGTCTTTAAATCCGTTATCGGTAATGTATTTTTCTAAATCCTGTACCAGTTTTTGAGCAATATCGGGGTGAGTAAAGTTTGCTGTTCCTATTTGAACGGCTTCCGCCCCTGCCGATAGGAATTCCAATACATCCTCAACCGTTTCTATTCCCCCTATTCCTATTATCGGAATATCTACGGCATTATATAATCTCATTACCGCGCTGATTGCAACGGGTTTTATTCCTCTGCCCGAGTACCCGCCTGTTACAATTTCCTTTTGCACTCTGCTGTTTATACAGGATATTTTTATTTTGCTTCCTTTTAACGTATTTATTGCGCTGATTGCATTTGCTCCTGCGTTTTGTGCTGAAATCCCAAGTTTTTCTATGCTTGTTACGTTAGGAGTTAATTTAACCGTTAAAAATCCGCCGTATTCTTTTCTTACAGCGCTTACCAATTCATATAACGATTTTTCATCAACGCCAAACTCTAAACACCCTGATTTTACGTTCGGGCATGATACATTTAATTCTATTGCTTTAATATTATTTTCATTGCATATTTTTGCGACTTGGCAGTATTCATCAATGGTTGAACCTGCAACATTTACAAAGAAATCTATGTTTTCGGATTTTAAAACGGGCAGTTTTTCGCTTATAAATTTTTCAATGCCTACATTTTCAAGCCCTATTGAGTTAATCATGCCCGCTTCTGTTTCCGTAATACGTGTATGTTTATTGCCCTCACGCGGGTTAAGCGATATTGCTTTTGTAACAACTGCGCCTAATGCTGATACGTCAATAAAATCGTTATACTCATTATTATACCCGTATGTCCCTGAGGCTGTCATAATAGGATTTTTCAATATAATGCCGTTGAGGTCTGTTTGAAGTATATTTGTCATTACTGCCATACAACCTCGCTTCCCGAAAATACGGGTCCGTCTTTGCATACGGTAGCATTAACAATTTTACCCTCTTTTTTTACATCAATCACACACCCTCTGCATATCCCTATCCCGCATGCCATAACTTTTTCCATAGCAACCTGCACTTCAATTCCGTATTCTTGCGCGGTTTTAGCTATTGTTTTTAGTACAATATAAGGTCCGCACGTGTAGATGATTTCGGGCTTAAATTGATTAATTAATCTTTCAGTATAATTAAGCACACTGCCCGTTTCGCCGTATGAGCCGTCATCTGTATAGATTTTATCAATGTTTATATTGTTTGGTATTTCATTTTTATTTAAAAAACCGCAAGCAAAAAGATTTTCAATCCCCCTTTTATCAAGCTCGGATTTTAAAAATGCCATAGGTGCAACCCCTATCCCCGCTCCGATAAGAAGTGATTTTTTATTTTTTATATTAAAACCATTGCCTAGAGGTCCTGTTATATCAATTAAATCACCTGTTCTTAATGATTTTATATAACTTGTTCCCTTCCCGCGCTCTTTAAATAAAATTCCTATTTTATTTCCCGAGTGATAATATACGCTAAACGGGCGTCTTAAGGTTAAGCCATTACAATATATTGATATAAATTGACCTGCTTTTATGTCAATTTCAAACGGCAGGTCTATTTCTATTAAATGCGAGTTTGAGGATACTTTTTCAATCCTTGACACTTTTACTTTATATATTTTTTTTATTTTTTCCTGTATCATTTCACTCGCTTCACTCGATTTCACCCTACGCAAAATTTAAAAAAGAAGAAAAACATTACTGCTTTTCTTCATTTAACTTATATTCAATTTTTGATAAACGACGTTTCATGCCTTTTCCCTATTTTTTAGTATTATCCGACCAATAAAAATCAAAGTCAATTAAATGAAACACTTTTTTACAATACTCATATTTTGTATTGTTATATATGACTTTACACGTCATTGTTCAGTTTTTATGATAATTTTAAGCATTTAAAAATTTTCAAGTAACTAATTAGGATATTTCATATTTTCATGAGCCAGTATATAGTTTGCACACGACCAACCCGCCTTATTTTTGTAACAATCATCGTAATTTACAGGAATAGCTCCGGTGGGAATTACAAAAAAATGAAATATGTCTTTTCCGACTATATTGGGCTTTTTAATTCCGTTTATGTCATATAATACAACACCGCAAACATTTGGACTCGGACTCATTTCTGCACATGTATTATCTTCTGAAACAGAATTTGTTCTGACAAACATAACTGTTCCGTCATCAAGAATTAAACGGTAATAAGTTGTAAAATCTTCACCCCAAACAGTTCCGTTCAATAGTTTTATTTTTCCGCTTACAGAACAATCCTTATTTGTATTATAAGCACAATCCTGCATTATTCTAAGATAAGGTTTAATATATGTCATAAATTTATTAGCTTTTCTTCCACCTTCATATATATCCCAACCGTTAACACTTGTGCCCTCATGAGCGATTGCACGTTTAACTGCCTGATTTAAGGTTGAATTGAATTTTTTAACTTTTACAATTGTTGCTTGCTCCTGCCAGTGAGAAAAAAGTGAAGGTACTGTAATAGCAGCTATAATACCTATAATGACAAGGGAAATAAGAACTTCCGCTAAGGTAAAACCTCTGCTATTGCAAATTGTTCGTACCCCCCCCCGAACGAATTTTGATTATTCATTTAATTTTTCCTATTTATTACCTTATTTTTTTATTTTATTTTATCAAAATTAATACTTTCTTGCAATAAAAAGGTTTTAAGTCTCATATAATACAAGAATTGTTCTTTATAAAACTAATTAATTATCCATGTATATCAACCTGTCAGCTAATTTTTACATTTGAATTTTGTAATAAATTACTTTTACATAACAATAGGAAAGGATTTAATATGTTTTCTCACGGTGATATTACAAAAGATTTATCAAGAGCAAAAAAGTATTTTGAAGATATTGTTTCTTATACTGTGGGCCCGTTTTCTTTAGATGAAATGATTGTTCACAGAATTAATACCATTAATATTATTGACGTAAGAGAATATAATGATTATATTGAAGGACATATTCCTTATGCAGTGCATATTCCGTATAAAGAAGCTAAAGAACATACCGATATGCTTGACAAAGATAAAGTTAATATTATTTATACATATTCTGATTCCTGCCCCAGAGCTTACAATACAGCACTTGAATTAATAGAAAAACATTACCCCTGCGTTGTACTTCGAGGCGGATTTAAAGAATGGAAAAAATTTGAGTTTGATATCGTTAAAAATGATACGGATGATTATAATCAATCCGATAAAAATGAATAATAAAAAGGGAGATTAATTCTCCCTTTTTTTATAACTCTACTTCCATTAATATGTATAAATCGGGATATTGGTCTACGACACTTAATTTATCATATTTATCCAGGTAATTTTGACCGTAATATGATATTGATGAAGCATAAGCGCCATCATGATAGCCCCACATTACTGCATGTTTTAAATTTTTTCCCGTAGGAAGTGATTTTCCGTTTGCTAACTGTGAGGATTTAAAACCATATAACCAACTTAAAAGTCGTACATGTACGGCAAGGTTATCAAAAGGATCTAATACATCGTAATTTGTTCCATATCTTTGATTTATATCAGTTTCAGCTATTTTTCTTATTTGAAATGGTCCGTATGCCTTTCCTGTACTGGTTAAATAATTTCCTTTGCTATCATATATTCTTCCGCCGGATTCTATAAATAAAACCTTATAAACATCAGTTACATCAACTTTTCCGTCACCTAATTCATCAACATATTTTTTTATTAATTCAATTCCGTTTTGACCGATTTGCTTACTGAAAGTTCTTAATGCTGAAAGCATATTATTATATGCTTCTCTAATATCGGGATTTTCATCTAATATTTTATGTAATTCCGCTATTCTTTCCGGGGTCAATTCTTTATTTTGAGCCTGTAATCTTGCTTCTTCTTCAGCTTTGAGTCTTGCTTCTTCTTCGGCCTTGAGTCTTGCTTCTTCTTCGGCTTTGAGTCTTGCTTCTTCTTCGGCTTTAAGCCTTGCTTCTTCTTCGGCTTTAAGCCTTGCTTCTTCTTCGGCTTTAAGCCTTGCTTCTTCTTCGGCTTTAAGCCTTGCTTCTTCTTCAGCCTTAAGTCTTGCTTCTTCTTCAGCCTTGAGTCTTGCTTCTTCTTCACTTTGGGTGGTTTCTGCCGGCTGTTGAGAATTATCTTCTTCTTCTATTGTTTCAGCAATTACGGTATTAGGCATATTGTTGTTATTTTTCATTCCCAGACCTGTGCCTGCCCCAATGCCTATTAAAATTCCCAAAGCACTTAATCCTGCTGCAATTCTTTGTTTTTTAGCAACTTTTTTTCTTTTTGCTATTTGAGCAATTCTTTCCGGACTGCGGGGAGTTGTTCTTACAAAATTATCGTAACTCGGTTTAGATTGTTTATTTTGTACAATTTTTTCCCGAGATATTCTCTCAGCTTCTGCCATTTTTGCTATTTTATATAAATCTGTTCCGGGTAGTAGATAATTCTTATTAATGAGTTGAACTTCCATTTTTTTTCCTATTTTGTATATTTTTCTTTCTTCGTTTGCATGAAAGTGTATGAATAAATTTAATTTACTTTTTTTAAAAAATATTGTTACAAAACTTATTATTTTAAAGTATAATTTTTTTAAACGGAGGTCAAAAATGAGAGTTCTTGTTGGTATGTCTGGCGGTGTGGATTCATCTGTTGCCGCGCTTTTACTTAAAGAGCAGGGCTATGATGTAATAGGTGCTACCATGCTTACTTGGGGCAAAAGTGATTTTTTTAATCAACTAAAAGAAAAATATAATTCATCCGAGCAAAAAAATTCACTCCATGGTGCATG
>CANQZO010000061.1 GCA_947628355.1 Candidatus Gastranaerophilales bacterium
CAAAACTATATAATTCACTTTTAATATAACCTATAGTATTTCCGTTACTGTCTAATTGTTGAAGTTCCATTGAAGAAGATCCAAATCCTTCTCCTGATATTAATCTGTCTCGGGCTCCGCTTTCATATACTCTTTCTAATCTACCCTGCTGATTTGGATTTTGTCGGTAATCAAATACCTCCTTAGTTACGCAATCACCTTCTTGTCTTACTCTTGAATATGGAGGATATCCGCATTTTGAATCTTTAGAAACAGGCAAACTTGTTGTACGTTCTTCATAAATAATTTTTCCGTCTTTAAAATATCTGCTTTGGCTTCCCATACCCATATCTGTCGTTTTTATCACACTCAAATCGGCACCATATTCTTGATTTCCACCTTTTGTTACGGTTGTTGTATATCTCGTACCAAGAGACTGATTAGAGTTTTTAATTGTGATTTTTTCTTTATCAAAAGTTGTTTCTGATAAAACGCGATCATAATTATTTTTTACTGATACATTAGTTAAATTATTATTTGCATCATAATTATATATCTTTTCTTTTATTTGAGTATGATCTGAAAAAAACTTAGAACTTACAGGTTTACCGTTTTTGAAGTCAGAGACAATATCTTCATAATTTTTTCTTATAAAAGCTTTTTTCAATTTTGAGTTTTCTTTTATAATATGTCCGTATTTTGTTTTAATAAACTCAAAAATATTTCCGTCATTTTGCGTAGTAATTTTAGTTAAATTCCCAAGAGCATCATAAGAATATGTTTTGGATAAATTTTTTGTTCCCTGTCTTGCGCTTGATTGTATAACACCATCTTTATACGTTAACTGTACTAAATCGCCGTTTTTTAATGTATCATTAATTATACCCGTGAATAAATGTCCGCTTTTATCTTTTGCAATACCTGATTCAAACTTAATATTTGCAAGTTTTTGAGGAAGTTTACCTTTTTTAACATTTGCGGCAATTACTATACCTGCTGCCCCAATAGCCGCAAGTGAAGCTAGTGCAATAACTAACTTTTTCTTTTGATCTTGTGTCTTTTGTCCTGTTTTAATATCCGCTTTTTGTGCCTTGATATTATTATTTTTATATTCCGCAATTATATTTTTATTTTTTCCGATTTTCATTTTTCAACCTCTTTATTATTAAAACTTAAGAAGTTAAAAAAACTTGCTATTAATACTTAGCATTTTTACAAATATTTAGAATTTAACCTGCTTTTCTGATTTTTTGAGGCAATTCATTATAAGAATTTACGCTAAGCTCTTGAGGGATAGTTACAACAGAGTTTTTAAAACTGCCCGTAACCTTATAATTCATTGACGGCAATACATCTTGACGCATGCTGTTTTTACTGCGCAAAGTTGAATTATATGTATTAACGGTCTTTTTATTTAATTTTTTAGGAGTTTGAAGATTATTATTTTTCTTTTTCGGCTTAAATAAAGCTATGAGTGCAAAAATAAATACTAAAGGAAACAGAGTATATTTATTAAACGAATTATTTTGTAAATCCGCTTTGGTTAAAGTTCCGTCATAAAGTGAATTTACATATATTTGAGAATTTTCAATATTTTTCCCTTGAATTGTAATTGCGGTATTATAAGCATTTTTCTTTTGGACAATAACATTATTTAAGTCTGAATTTGAATCATAAGATATTTCAATTGCGTCAGAAGGTACGGCAGAGTTAACAATAAATGCCAATGAATTTATATCTTTAGTAATTTCGCTTATTTTTACGGATTTATCCGTATTAAGTATAATATTATAACCGTTATTTTCGGCTTGTTTTATGTCAACGGAAGATATTACGTTAAAATCTGCGTGAGAAGATAAAGCCGAAATAATAAAAACGGCATAAAAAACAAATAATTTTAATACAAAACTAAACTTAATCCTCAAATTCATTACATCTCCGACGATTACTTATACCCTTGTAAATGTATTTTAAAATTTTTTATAAATAAAAACATCAATCCGGCGGTTTATAAAATTATCTAAATCTAAAGATTAATATCCTTGCAATAAGATTGAAAAAATAATACTATAATTAAGTAATAATTCTGCAAGGGGTAGGCATGTTAGAGTTTCTTTTTAAAAAAGCACCGAAAGAAAATAAATCGGAAAAAATTAAAAATTATTATAAAAAAATAAAAGAATTATATGCTAAAGAACAAATATCACATGAACGGCAAAAAGAGCTGGGTGATTTAATTGAAAAATACGGATATTTGCCCTATTCGCAGTCAAAAGCACTGGAAGAATTAAGCAACGCTGAAACTATATTCTGTCTTGAAAAAAAACTTGAGTTAAACGAAACATATAAAAATAACGAGCTTAATTTTGAAGAAAATTCGATTAGTGCCGTAAAAAGAGCGGGATACACTGATGCTGATTGGATAAAAAGAGAACAGCATGATATAAAATTAATCAATTTAGCAGGGTTAGGCAATGGAGCGGAAGATTTAAGCCCCGCAAAATTTATTGATTGGTTAAAACAAATAGTCATTTTGCCCGCAGGTAATTTATCTCAAGGAGTTATGGCTACAACAATATATTTAGTACCGTTTCATCCGAGAGATTTCGGCAATGCCTATTTAACTTCAAGTGCGGAAGAAGTCAGCGAAAGACTTGCCGATAAAGAATTAAAACAAAACGGAATAACCCCGAAAGAGCAGATAAAATTATTTATTACTCTGGCTCAATTAGCGGGACACCCTGTAATATATGACGTATTCCCGCAAAACGGCAGGTACTCGAAAACCGTTATGGTTCATCCGGAACTTGCAAGGTGGATTGATGTTAAGTTCTTAACCGAAGAAATATCCAAGTCATTAAATTTCGCGGCTATAAAACTTTCAAAAGAATTTGATGAAGACGACGTAACAATCGTAAGGAATATATACAAATCAACATTAAAAAGCGGTTCCATAGATTTAACTCCCGAATTTAAACCGATATATGACAGGTTTAATGAGGAGCTTGAGCAAAAGAAAAAAGAGCTTTCAAATTTTATGACTCTTAAAGGAGAACAAAAGAAACTTCAAAAACGGGTAAAAGATATAATAGCTAAAATAGAGGGAGTTAATCCTAAAAAAATAAAAAAAGATACGGATATTACAAAGCGCGGAGAAATTATAAATGCGCTTATAGAGGAGGGGTTATGGACTCTGCCTGACGGTGCGTGGTGTTCAAGCGGGATACCCATATTTGAAAAAATGTCAGAGGGCGGAGCATATCCTATATTTACTCACTATAATGCCAAAGGTCATGATGTGACAAAGTTTGCCGATTCCGATTGCCAGACTCCTTATTATTTTGTTTACCTTGAAAACGGTGAATACAACCTGAGTGCCGTTAATTTTTACTTGAAATATCTGCAGGATTTACAGGAAGATTATAATTTTGACGGGTTTAGAATGACTCATTCGGATTTTGTTGTGGATGAAATGAGCGAAAAGGATTTAAGACCCATAAGTTATCGTGCACCGAGAATGGTATTAACAAAAGCAAATGAAATATTAAAATCAAAAGTTCCCTATTTTGCCTCCATGGCGGAATATCGTTTATGGGGTTCATATTTAAAAGAATATCATCAGAATATGAAATTTGATATTTTTTGGGGTAATGATACAAAAACCGATTATGAAAAAATCCCCTCTGAAGTTATTGCAAATAACCGTGAGCTTCAAGAATATAACGGCGAAATATATAAAAATTCGCTCTTATCAATATTAAAAACGTACAATAACCAAGACGGAGAATTCAGAACCGTTAACAGATATATCGGTTTAATGGATTTTGATGAGGCAATATTTAAGTGGTTTAAATTTAAGTTTCTGCCTGCGGGAAAACTTGCTCAGCGCCCGTGCTTATATGTTGACGGGGATGAATCTTTCTCAAAAGACGGGATTGAAGCAACAATACAGGAGGAAGTTTCTTTAATCCGCGAAAGAAATGATGAATTTTACGATAAATTCGATGCAATAAGAAGATTGGCAATAAATAATGATTTAACCTTAAACGGAGAAGCTCAAATAATTAATCAGCAGAAAAACGGATTTGTAAGCTGGATGATTTCAAAAGAAACCGTAAAAGAATCTTTAATTATTTCGGCGAATTATCTGCCGAGAGAAGAAAAAGTATTAAAACAAAATTCTGACGGGACTATGGAATACACAATAAAAAACAATAATCCCGTAGAAAATAAAAAAATAGAAATTCCTGCGGATTATGAACTTGAATGCGAATATATCTATGAGGCGGATAAAAAAGATTTTATTCCGCACTACTGTGGAAAGGGTATTAAAACAATAGAAATAGAAAAACTTGAGCCCTCGGAATTTAAAATATATAAAATTAAAAGATAAAAATGGATATAAATGGTTTAACGCTTAAAGAAAAAATATCTCAAATGTTTATTGTCGGATTTAACGGCAAAAATTTTGAGTCCGACAGATTTTTTATGACACTTTTAAATTTAAAATTAGGCGGTGTTATATTTTTTACTCAAAATATAGAAAGTGAAAAACAATTTAAGGAATTAATAATAAATCTTTCAAAAACTGCCAAAATACCGATGTTTTACTCAATTGATCAAGAAGGAGGCAGAGTAGAGAGAACCGAAAAAATCCATAACGGAAAAAAATATTTAAGCGCAAAAAGTGCATTTGAAATGGGATTAACATTTTTGCAGGACCAAACAAAAGAAATAGCGCTTGAACTTAAAAATTACGGAATAAACATGAACTTTGCGCCTGTTGCGGATGTTAATACAAACGAGTTTAATCCGATAATAGGAGAAAGAGCCTTTTCAAATAAAACAGAAGAAGTAATATCGGCGATAAAAGTTGTAATAAAAGAGTATGAAAAATACGGAATAATAACCGTAGGCAAGCATTTCCCGGGGCATGGCGCTGCGGGTGCCGATTCGCATAAGACTATGCCTATAATTGATTTACCCGAAACAGAGTTAAAAGAAAAACATATAAAACCCTTTGAAGAAGCAATAAAATTAAATATTCCCGCAATAATGGCTGCCCATGTTTTATATCCTGATTTAGACAGTGAATATCCCGCTTCAATATCATCAAAAATACTAAACGGAATACTGCGAAATGAATTAAAATATAAAGGATTAATCATTACTGATGATATGGAAATGAACGGAATAAAAAATTATACTGCTTATGAAGCCTGTATAACCGCTATTAATGCGGGTGTTAATATGTTTATTTTCAGAAACGCAAACAATAATATAATTGAACTTATTGAAGAACTTGAAACGGCAGTAAAAAATAATATTATTTCGGAAGAAAAAATTAACGGCTCAGTAAGGAAAATCATAGAATTAAAATGCCGATATGGAATTATCAATTAAGGTATAAACAATAATAAAAATTTCCTTTATCTTTCTAAAAAAACGGAGGAACAATGAGGAAAGTTATTATAAGTTTATTTGTACTTTTAATATTTATAAACACGGTAAATGCCGCACAAAATTTGGAATTATCGGACATTATAAAGCAAGCAAGAGAAAATGCAATGCCGCAAAATCAACAAGCTGATATGCAAAAAGCAATACAGCCCGTAAAAAATGAAATAAGCGAAAAAACAACCTGCGAGCAAAATGCGGCAGAGAAAATAAATCCTGCCGAAGTATTGGGAACTCCGGCTTTAAAGCAATAATTAATGCTTTTGGGGCTTATCATAAATATTTAAAAATTGTTCAAGACACCATACAAGCCATTTTTGATCTCCGGTTAAATTATCCGTGCAATTGGGGATAAATTCAGGTCTTGAAACTTTATAATTTTTCAGCCATTGCTCTGTAGCTCTGGGCAGGGGAATTTTTTCGGGGATTTCCAATTCGGGATATCTTAGTTTAAAAAGTTCTCTAAGCATATATTTAGGTTCGCCGTTTCTTATTCTTTTTAAATCTAAAGGTTTTCCCATTTCCATAGAAAAATAAGGTTCAAGATGATTAATTTTTTCTTTCGCAAATACATGTTCAAAAGATGTTATTGATTCATTAGTACATAATTCTTTTAAAAATTTTTGATAATCAATTTTTTTATTTTTTAATCTGTATCGTTCATAAACATAAGATATATCAACAGGTTTTTTTAGCACTTTTTCGGGGTTAACGTATGTATAAAATTCTTTAAATTCATCAAAATCCCATTCTTTTGCTAAGATTTTGTTATGTCCGCCAAAAATTTTATCCGCCCCATCACCAAGAATAATTAACTCAATTCCTTGTTTTTTTACATGTTTTATTGCTTTCACCAGCTGAACTTCTATTGAATGGAAGGGTTCTCCGTCATATTCCAATATCTCGGGAGTAAGGTTTTCAAAATCGCTCCAATACATTTCAATTATTTCATGTTTTAAATTGTATTTATCAGCATATATTTTTGCTTGTTCGGTTTCATCTGTTGCACCGTCAGCTATACATTTAAACGTATATGCACGAGTTCCCGCAGGTAAATATGAAGCTAAAATTGCACTGTCTATCCCGCTTGAAAGAAATATTGCCGTTTTATTCGGAATATAATTCTCTTTTATTTTTCTTTTTATAATTCTTTCTATATCTTCAACAGTTTCAACAAGTTCTTTTTCTATGTTGTTTTGAGGCTTTATTGATTTATGATATACGTCTTTGAAAAAATCTATATCATCTCTTTCTATAAATCTGAAAGCAAGATAATGACTCATGCAAAATTCTTTATCAATTATTCTCATCCGTAACCTTCTGTTTTTATCAGTTTTAAATTTTTTTAATATCTTTATACTAAAAAAAATATACCATAAAATATGCAAATTTGCACTATAAAAAACAGTGTAAAAAACAGGTGTATAAATACCGATTATTTACACATAACATATTAATGAGGTGTGTAAAATGTTTAAAGTTGAAAAAATTGAAATGATTAATAAAACTTTTAGACTGCCGCTAAAATTAGTGCAAAAATTGCAAATTGTAGCACAAAATAAAGGTGTTTCGCTTAATAATTTAGTTCAGCAATGCTGTGAATATGCACTTAATCATTTGGATAAAAATTAATACTTAATATTGCTTATTATTGATAAAACGGTTACTATAAATATATATGTGCCGGAGAATAAAAAGTGTTTAATTTTAAGTTTCATTTGGAAAAAGATAAAAAAATAATAAAACTATATACGGCAGCAAAAGTAATTACAACAATACTTGTTATTTTCGCAATATTATTTGTAAGTTATATACTGGAAACCGAATATTTATCCGCCGAAAAATATATGCAGCAGGGTGTAATGCAGACTGCTTCAAACTTGCGCGGACGTATAGCAAATTCAACAAACGAAATGCGTGTTTTGGCTGCTAAATTAACTACGGAATGCCATAATTACAATGAAGCGGAAATAATAAATTTTTTTGAGCATCATATTAATGATTATGATTATCATCTTCTGGCATTTGCATATCCGAGCGGTCATACAATAAGATATAAAAAGCAGTCGGGCAGATTAACGAATACTAATCATGCAAATGATGAAAAATTTAAAAAAGCTATTTCGGGTGAATTACTTTTTGATACAATAAAAACCGCTAATGATACACAGCTTGGCTATGTAAATCAATTCGGAGTCCCTGTTTATAATTCTAATCATAAAATTATAGGCGTAATTGCTTCGCAGGTTTATGCCAATACCTATATAAAAATCTTAGGATTAAATAATTATAATCAAAAAGGCTATTCATATATAATCGATTTTAACGGTAACTTTATATTAAAACCCGAGCGTGATAAAGATACTGCTGTTAATTTCTTCGACAGAAACATAAAATTAATAAATACATCAAAAGCAAAAATACTTGAGCAAATACAAACAACAGGTAATAATACATTTTTATTTGAACAAAATAAAACAAGGTATATAGCTGCCTTTGCTAAGATAGACAACCAGGATAAATACGTATTAACAATTGTACCTCTGCAGGTATTAATGCTTCATATAGGAAATTTGCTCCTTGGTATAACGGCTATTGTCATTTTGTTTACAATTATGCTGATATTATTAACTTATTACAGTAACAAACAACTTAAGAAAAATGAAGAATTAATATATAAAATTGCATTTACAGATTCGGTTACGGAAGATGGAAATAAAAGCAAATTTATTTTAGATGCTCAAAATATTTTATTAAATAATCATAATAATAATTATGCGATGATTGCAGTTGATATAACAAGATTTAAAGCAATAAATGAATTATTCGGGTTTGAGCGCGCCAATACCATTTTAAAGGACTTTTATGAAATCATAAAACAAAACATAAATTCAAACAGCCTTTGTGTAAGAGATTTTAATGCTTCATTTCTGGTGCTTTATGAATATAAAAATCAAGAGGAGATAGTAAACGATTTTATCGCAAAAATAAATCAGCAAATATCAAAATATAATGAAAATAAAATGAAAAAAGTATCCTCCGAGGACAAAGATATTATTATTAATGCAAAAATTAACCTTTCATACGGTATATATACATTAGAAAATAAAGATATTTCGGTAAATGAAATGTGTGAAAAAGCCTATATTGCACAAAGAAAAATTAAAGGCGATGTGATACATTCTTATAAATTTTACGATGAAACAATAAGAAACGAATTATTACAGGATAAATCCATAGAAGATGAAATGTATAAGGCGTTAAATAACAAAGAATTTAAAATGTATCTTCAGCCAAAAGTTGATTTGACTACAAAAGAATTATACGGTGCAGAAGCACTTGTAAGGTGGATACATTCCGATAAAGGTTTAATTCCGCCAATGAATTTTATCCCGTTATTTGAGCGCAACGGCTTTGTTATAGAGGTGGACAGATGTATCTGGAAACAGGCATGCGAATATTTGGAAGCACGAAAAAACGAGGGTAAAAAATTATTTCCTATTTCCGTTAATGTATCAAGACTTCACATGCATAATGATTTATTTATTGAAGAATTAATAATGCTTACCAAAAAACATAACATAGAGCCTCAATATTTGGAATTGGAGTTGACCGAAAGTGCTTGTTACAATAATGAACAAAGGTTTAAAGAAGTAACCGAGAAATTAAAAGAAGCGGGGTTTACCATTTCAATGGATGATTTCGGCACGGGGTATTCCTCATTAAATATGTTAAGACATTTAAGCGTAGATATATTAAAGCTGGATATGGGCTTTATTAAAGATACTATTAACGATAAAAAAGGTCAGATAGTAATAAATAATATAATAACAATGGCAAATCAGCTAAATATGATAACAGTAGCTGAGGGGATAGAACGCGAGGAGCAGGCTGAATTTTTGAGAAACGCAGGCTGTAAAATAGCGCAAGGCTACTTGTACGGAAAACCAATGCCCAAAGATGAATTCACACTAAATTGTGCGGATAAATTATTTATTTAAAATATTTTTAATTGTATCGCCAAGCAAGGCAGGATTTTTGCAAACCGTAACTCCCGCATTCGTTAATGCTTGCATTTTGCTTAATGCTGTACCTTTTCCGCCCGAAATTATAGCTCCTGCGTGTCCCATGCGTTTGCCCGCAGGGGCGCTTAAGCCTGCAATAAAACTTACAACAGGCTTTGTAACATAATTTTTAATAAATTCCGCAGCTTCTTCTTCAGCGCTTCCGCCGATTTCGCCTATCATGCAAATTGCTTTTGTCTGCTCATCCTTTTCAAATGCTTCAAGAACATCAATAAAACTTGTACCTATGACAGGGTCGCCGCCGATACCTATGCAGGCAGACTGCCCTAATCCAAGTTTTGTCAGCTGATAAACCGCTTCATAAGTTAATG
>CANQZO010000062.1 GCA_947628355.1 Candidatus Gastranaerophilales bacterium
TAAAATCGTGCATTTTACTTGCAGGGCTTAATGCCGAGGGTATTACATCCTTTACGGAGCCTTATAAATCCAGAAATCATACGGAGCTTATGCTATCTGCAATGGGCGCGGATATTAGCGTAAACGGAAATACAGTTCAAATAAAAAAATCCGAGCTGCAACCTATTGATATTATAATCCCGGGGGATATTTCATCTGCGGCCTTCTTTATTGCCGCCGCATTAATTGTTCCCGATTCTGACATTATAATTAAAAATGTGGGAATAAACGAAACACGCTCAGGAATTATTGACGTTTTAAAATCCATGAATGCCGATATTACACTGCTTAACGAAAGAACTCAATCAAACGAAAAAATAGCTGATATTCATGTAAGATACTCCGACTTAAAAGCAGTAACAATTGAAGGCGAAATTATACCGCGATTGATAGATGAACTGCCCATAATCGCCGTTATTGCTTCACAAGCACAAGGAACTACAATTATTAAAAATGCGCAGGATTTAAGAAATAAAGAAGCAGACAGAATAACGGCAACGGCAAAAGAACTAACCAAGCTAGGCGCGGATATACAAGAAACACAAGACGGATTTATAATTAACGGAAAAACAAAACTAAAGGGAAACTGCGAAATTGAATGCTACCATGACCACAGAATAGCAATGAGCAGTTATATTGCAGGGCTTATATGCGAAAAACCCGTTAAAATCAATGAATTTCAATGGGTTAATATATCTTTCCCCGAATTTTTAGAATTGATACATTCTATTTAGTTGGGAAATAAATTTTAGAGCCCTCACCCTCTTTTACTTTAAATGATATAAAAATTCTTTCGCCTTTATAATCCTCAGGCGGAATATCAAAGCTGTTTACATTAGAAAGCGCCATTAATACCGAATCATCCATTGATTCATTGTGTGATGAAGCAATAATTCTTTTAGTAGTAACAGAACCCTCTTTATTTATAATGAATTCCACCTTACATTCACCCGACCCTTTAACTAAAGCCGAATTCCACTGCCTGTTGAATTCACCGCCGACTTCTTTTAAGTATTCTCTTAATTGAGGCGAAATAGAAGCAAAATTCTGATTTAAAATAGGCAGATTTAAAACAGGATCTTTTGTTTTTCTATATGGTGATGCAACAGTATCATCCCAGAATGTTTTTAACTCGGGCAATTTAACATTAGCCGTTTTAACCTGTTTTTGTACTTTATCACTTTTCTTTTCGGGGTACGGAGGCAGGAACAGGACAGTTATTGCCAAAACAACAAAAGCAATAGCCGCAATCATAGATTTCTTTTTGTCTCGAGCCTCTTGCTCTAACTCCTCTTTTTCTTCTCTCGTTAATTTGCGCTTAGGTCTGACCGGTTCTTCTATTTCTTCTTCTTCTTCATAATAATCATCTTCAATGATTTCATCAAATATATCATTCCCGCATTCACAATAGTCGGGGCATATATCATATTCTCTTCCACATTCAGTGCATCTGTACATTATTATTTTCCTTTAAATTAAAAATCCTTATCTACTTTTTCAAGTAATTCTTCTCTGATAATTATTTCAAATTTAGTATTACCTAACATAGTAGTTTCCATAATAAGTATTGCGGTAGGAAGTGCGGCACCTAAGGCACATATAACCATATTTAAAATGTCACCGCCCATAACACCGGTAAAATACGTTACGTTCATTGTATATTCAATGATAACAACACATATAGCAATAAACAACCATTTTTTTGCTTCTTTTTTAAGGTTTTTACTGCTTTCAACACCGTGTAAAGAAACACCATGTATATTATAATCACTAAACCCGTCTTGTTTTATTACATTAGAAGCATTTATTCTTTTTGTAATTGCAAATGATGTGGAAAAACAATGGAAAGCAAATACAATCATAAACGAAGCCAATGCAAGGAATACGGGAGATACTTTTAAGGCACCGTTTGCTAATCTTATAAAACCTGCAGCTTCGGGGAATATTTCACCCAATGTCTGAGATACGGCATAAGCCAAGAACGGAGCTGTAATAACACCCAAGAAAAATTCTCCGTATGATTTTAACTGGAGATTAAAGATTTTTTCTTTCATATCTTTTATTTTTTTTCTGGTTATATTATTTACATATAAATTTATCCATTGTTGATAATCCTTTACAACGGCTTGAAAATCCTCTCTGCTTTCATAACTGTCTAATTCTTCACCGCTTTCTGAAATGATATTTTTAATAAAGCCTGCAAATACACCTAAAAGTATACACAATATTGAACACAGCATTAACATTTGCGGTATTAATACAGGCAGGCTGTAAGTGCCCATTGCGAGTTCAATAAATGAAAATACCAATACAGCCGTAAATATTGAGAACGATGACAATAAACTCATTCTCTGAATTAAAACTGTTGACTGAGATATTCTGGATTTTCCTTTTGCTCTAAGTGTAAGATATTGACCCTGCTTTAATACCAGAGTTATTATTATAAACCCGATAGCGAGTAAGAATAAAATTCTGTTTTGAAGTTGTACCCCAATCCCCTCAAGTCTTATAATATCCTTTAAAATATAAACAATGGCGAACGGAACAAAACCGATAAAGAAATTTAAAAATCCCAAAATAATTTCATTTTGAGCTAGTTTATTTCTTAAATCATTAGACTTATAAGCTATTTCTTTAGTAATAATAGCACGTCTTCTTTCAATATCAGCTTTACGTCTGTCTATTTTAATTTTTGTCTGAGCGCCGACACCTGTTCCGTATAATGTTGCTATATCTTGTTCATTAAGTTCTTCATCCTCAATCATAGATATAGTTTTTTTATTTTCATCTCTGCGAATTTTTTCGGCACTTTTTCTGTTAGCAAGTTCAAGCGACCCTGCAAAAACCTTAGGATTTGCTCCGCCATCCGTAAAATTTATGCTTATAAACTCATCAGTTCCGCCAATCATTAATTTGCATATTGAACCAATAGTTCTGCTTGCACCCATCGGATTACCTTTAAGCAATACTCTGTCACTGTTAAAATTATTTACTATTTGCCATTGACCGTTATCCATTTTTTGAAGCGACAATATTAAATCAAAATCCAAATCCAGTTTAAATTGACAATTAGGTGCCGTTCCTATATTTATAACCCCTGTATCATTAAATACTTGTCTGTTATTTTTTGAAGAGATGGTAACTTTCATTTATTTCCTCTTATCTTTTTAATATTTCTAAAACTTTTCTTACTGCCTGATCAACATTTTCTTCTGATGCCATTGTTAACGATGTCTTTTCATCCATAACAGGCAAAAGTGTTTGTCTTACTTCATCCAATTTTTGCGGATGTGCATATAAAAATGTCAAACTTAAATCCGGAATATATTTTAAAGTACGTTCCATATTTTTCGGCAATGTATTCCAATTAATTTGTTTTGTAACGTCACCTTCATTTTCAAGGTCGCCCAAAATGAATATTGAAGGTTTATATCCTGCTTCTTTAAATTCAAGGGCATCACCTACAGCCTTTTTAAGTGCCAAACCATAAGCGGTTCCGTATGCTTTAGGGTCAAATTCTCCGTATTTATTCATTGATTTTCTCATATCGACCAACTTATGCGGATTTCCGTTATATACGTTATAAGCATCTTCACTTACTACATATATTAATGCCTTATCCTCAGAGTCCATTCTCTTGGCAATTTTTAAAATTGTTTCTTTCTGTTTGTCTATTGAACCACGGCTTGATGCTGATATATCAAGCAAAAATACCGTTGCAACAGGCTGAAATTCTGCCAATTGTGTTTTACTTAATGCGACTACTACCAATTTTAATATGAATACTGCTAAAACAAGTATTATTCCTAAAGTTAAAGTTCTTCTAAACATACTACTCTCAAAACTGTTATTACCTGTTAAATTGTATCATATTTATTTTATTTTTTGCAAGTTATTTATTTTTTTCAAACTCCAAAAATCTGGATGTAATATGGCTAAAAAGGGTATTAACTCTAACCTGCCTATAAACATATTAAATATGGCAATCGATTTGGATATTGTCTGTAAATCTGCATAACTTCCCATTGGTCCGATTTTTTCGCCAAACCCGGGACCTAAGTTTCCAAGCGTCGCAATAGCCGCCGAAATCCCTGTTGTTACATCCTGCTCCGTATATATAAGTATTAATGCCGTCAGTGCAAATATGGCATAGAAAAACAGTACAAATGAAATCATTTGCCTTACTATATCTTCCTGCACTATAACTTTGTTAATTTTTATAGGATACACTCCGTTAGGGTGATGTATCTTTGATATCTGTCGTTTTAAGTATTTGAATATTAATATAATTCTAAGTAATTTTACACCGCCGGAGGCCGAACCTATTGAAGCTCCCGTAAACATCAATATAAACAGTAATAATTTAGCTCTTAAACACCACTGTGCGTAATCGGCGGAAGCAAATCCCGTTGTTGTTATTATCGTAGTTACCTGAAAGAATGACGGTCTGATTGCATTTTTAAAATCATAAAAATTATGCATTGTTAATGTTGAGGCAATCAACAATGTAAAAATTAAAACAATGAAAAAATATACTTTAAATTCTTCATCGCGAAAAAGAGAAAGGATTTTTCTTCTTATATAAATTCTGTATTGCAGAGCAAAGTTTATACCTGCAACAAACATAAAAACAGCAACAACCCATACAAATTTTGTCTGTCCGTAAGCTATCAAACTTTGACCTTGCGGAGAAAATCCCCCGCCCGACATAGTGGAAAGAGAGGTACAAATCGCGTCAAATACAGGCATTTTCAAGTATATTAATATGCAGGCTTCAATTAAAGTAAGCATAAAATATATTCCCCATAAAGCCGCTGCGCTCTGGCGTATTCTGGGAGTCAGTTTGCTGTCCTGAGCCCCCGGTATTTCAGCGAATGCAGCTTGACGCCCGGCTATTGAAAACTTAGGCAGTATTGCCGTAAATAATACTATTATCCCTAAACCCCCGAGCCACTGACTGAACGAGCGCCAAAAAAACATTGTTTTCGGGTACTGCGAAAAATCAGTTAATATTGTTGCACCCGTCGTTGTAATTCCCGAAACACTTTCAAACAGTGCATCTATTGGCTTTAATCCGAAATATAAAAAGGGAATGACGCCTATTAAACATATCAAACCCCAAGTTAAAAGCACTATTGCAAATGCTTCGGTTTTATTTAAGCTGTTTATTTCTTCTTCTTTTTGACTTTTCTTTTTAAATATAAAGCCAAGTGCAAATGACACTATAGATGCCGCAGCAAAAGGAATTACGCAAGTATATTCTTTTAATATTAAAGCGCAAACCGCAGGAATTAATATTAAAAACGAAAAATATCTTAAAATTAAACTTATTGAATTTAACACATAATTTAAGTTCAAATTTTATTACCTCTTAAAAAAATTTTTAACAGTATCGGAATTATCCTGCGTGGTAAAGATTATTAAATTATCAAACGGCATAATTTGTGTAGTGCCTCGCGGGATTATTATTCTGTTTCTGCGCTGTATTATTGCAATAATAGCCTTACAAGGCAGATTTAAGTTCATTATCATATCATTTTTAAAATTGTGAGGAACACAAATTTCCAGAACTTCGCCCTGACCGCGTTCAACCGTTGCAAGTATTTCAATATCAGTTTTTATTAAATGATTTTCTATATCATCAATAGCTGCCCCGTTAACGGATATTGCAACGTCAATACCGACTTTTTCAAACAAATTTGCATTAGCGTTTTTAGATACCCTTGTAATTACTTTAGGGACTTGCAATTGCTTTGCCAAGAGCGAGCATAAAAGGTTCTTTTCATCGTTATCAGTAACGCAGACAACAACATCGGATTCACCGACTCTTTCTTCTTCAAGCAGTTCAAAATTCGCTCCGTCGCCGTTTATTACCAATGTATTTTTTAACCCTTCGGTTAATTCTTCACATCGTTTGTAATCAAGCTCTATGATTTTAATTTTCATATTTGCTTTTTCAAGATTACTTGCAAGCATTTGTCCGACACTGCCGCCGCCTATTATTGTTACTTGTTTTACATCATTTGTTTCCTGGAAAAATCTGTTTGCCAATATATCCAAAGAATATGATGAACCCATAAATATTACTTTATCATTAAGCAATAGCTCGGTATCACCGTTTGGAATAAACAGTGTGTTATCTCTTGTAATACCGACAATTAAGGTTTCATCGGGGAAATTACAATCTTTTATTTTTTTATTAATAAACTTAGTACCGTCTTCAACCCTGTATTCAAGTAATCTGGCTTTACCGTTTGCAAAATCCTCAACATCTATTGCATTGGGAACGGTTATAATTCTGAATATTTCTTGAGTCATAAGTTCTTCGGGCCAAAGCACATAGTCAATCATTAATTCTTTTTGATACTTTGAACCGCGCACAAGCGAGAGCGAATCAACATTTTCTTTTTTACTCACGAAACAAACCGTTTTGAGCTTTGTCATATTAATTACGGTTAAACATGCAACAATATTTGCCTCATCATTATAAGTACAGGCAATAAATATATCGGCATTTTTTATCCCGACAGATTCCAATACGCTTATATTAGACCCGGAACCCTGTACATATTCCAAATCCAGCTTATCAAAACTTTCTCTGTTATTATTCGGGTCATCATCTATAATTATTATGTCGTGGTCTTCAAACAACCTTGTTGCAATTAAACATGCCAGTTCGTTTGCACCGTATATTACTATTTTCATAAAAATACCTTTTTATTGATACACTTATTTAAAACTAAAAAGGATTTTTTGTCCAATTTGAAATATAAATTATACTAACGAACTTTGCTGCATAATTTCATATTTTAAGGCTGAATTATCAGTATTAACAACTGCCGTATACGCTTTAGAAAGCAATTTTTTAGCTTTTGTCTTATTTCCGTATGTAAGCATAATTTTTGCAGCTTCAAGGTAATTTTTAGCAAGATTTTCGCTGTCACCGATATCGGAATATCCTTTTGAAGCTGTCGCATAATACTTCATTGCACGTTCATTTTGGTCAATTTTTCTGCTGTTTTTTGCATTTTTTGCACTTATTATTGTTTTTGTTTTAGCGTCTTTTGTTTCATCCGCAGTTATATCGGATAAATCCATAAACATTAAAGCATTTTCCGTATCATATTTTTCAGCATGTATTTGGGCAAGATTAGCTAAGGCTTGACTTTGGAGTTTTAAATTATCACTCTCGCCCGAAAATGACACAGCTGCGCAATAATGCTCAACGGCAGGTGTTAATCTCACATAATCGTCATATATCCTGCCCATATACATGTGGGATTTAGCTTTAATGTTGTAATCACAGCTTGCTTGAGCGGCGCGGTCATAGTTGTATAGAGCTTCTTCCACCTCATCATAATCATCATAAATTCTGCCCTGTTCATAATGGATTATGGCGCAGGCTTTATCATCGCCGATATCTTGAGCATATTCCATAACACGCTGAAAAGACTCTAACGCTTTTTCCTTTTGATTAATCTGCAAATACTTTTTAGCTTGAATAAACATTCTTTTTAACTGCGGATCGGAGGGAATGTATATTTCATCAGCCGGAGGCATATTCACTGCCGTTTGATTATGTTCTAAAGCACTGTCATCTTCCGCTATTTCGCTTTGAGGAATTGGAGTTTCAACTTCCTCTGCTTCGTGCGGAGCTTTTACTTCCGCCTTATAATCTATTTGCTGTAAAAATAACGCATCTACCCAATTTTCAACGACTTTTGAAGGTTTTTTTAAAGTATTTGTTATATATTCATCTAAAATTTGCGACGCGCTTTTTAAATTAGCTTGAATTATTTGTGCGTTTGGATTTTCTTTTTGTGCTTGATTTTCTATTAAACTTAAATAAGATGAAACCTCGGCTTTAATTTCATCGGGCGCACCTATTGCGTTTGCGGTATTTCTAAAATCTGATAAAACCTGTTCTATACCTATTCTGCGTCTTGTATAATCAATGGCAACTTTTTCGCCGTTCGGGAAATAATTTGCACCGTTTGAATGCTGATTTTCCTGTCTGCTTTCTCTTTCAGCTTGGCGCGAAGATTGAGAACTTTTCTCATCTTCTTCTTTTTTGGTTATCGGTTTTTGCTGTATTCCCTGATATTGTCTTATATAGGCAGGGTAGATAGAATTATACAATTTTACCGCCTTAATTGCACTTTATCCGCACTCTACTTTATTAAGTATCTTATTTTTTTAAACTTTTTACATACTCTGTTTAGTGTATTAATGATTTTTTTTTGTATTTCAATTTGATATAATCAACTTATGTTTAGAAAATATAAAATCAATAAATTTAATGAAAAATGGGCGGGAAAAGAATTACTGTTTTGCCCGAGAATTTATGAAGATATATCTTTTATGTCCATGGCAGTGCTTAAATGCTGTCATTGTTCAAGAATGCCGTATTCTCCGCCTGTTGTTTCACCATTTATATTTAAAAATTTTAATTTTGATGAATATTTAACTCACTTGGACAGAATTATGAAATCTAATCAAACAGTGAATGCAGTATGCAGGGGCTGTAAATTTCTGATAAAACAAGTTGTCCCGTCTTTGCCTTATGAAAAACAAATCACTTTTTTTACAATAAATCATTTTTCAAAATGCAACTCCAACTGCATTTATTGTGCAATCGGCAGAAAAACCGAGGATATAAAATACAGGCTGCTCCCGATTATTAAACAAATGATTAAACAAAAAACAATTAATGATAACTGCCTTATTAACTGGGGCGGGGGTGAACCCTTATTATGCTCCGAGTTTGAGCAAATCGCCAAATTTTTCCATAAAAATAAAATAAGACAGGCAATAAACTCCTCGGGGATTGAGTTCTCTAATGTAATTCTTGACGGTTTAAAAGACGGTTCCATGAGCATTCAAATAAGTCCCGACGCAGGAACCGAAGAAACTTATAAAAAAATTAAACGCCAAGATAACTTTTACAGAGTTTGGGAAAATATTAAAAAATACGCACAATACCCCGATATGCTGTTTGTAAAATATATTTTCTTTTCTATGAGCGCTAATGAAAATGACGTTCGTCAATTCATTGAAAAATGCAAAAAAGCGGGAGTTAAACATATTGTTATAGACTGCGAATCAAACAGCGCTAATAACCCGAGAAGCCCATTCGGAAATATTACAGACGAAATAATAAATCTTGCAATCCTAATGAAAAAACTCGCGATAGAAAATAATATTGCTTATGAAATCTCATACCAATGGAGAGATGAACACAAACAAATGATAGAAAATGCTTAAAACAATTCTTCATTTTTTATAAGTTATCAATTAAAAGCAATAAAAGCGGGCAGGTGTTTTATATCACCTGCCCGCTTTCTTAAAACAAATCAGATTATACTCTGCATTTGGGTTTAGGACCTGCATTTACGATTTCTGACGGCATATTAGGATATTTAGCCTTGAAGTTATCTTCAAACATTTGAGCCAACTTATTGGCAGACTCGTCATAAGCGTTTTTATCAGCCCACATACCGCGTGCGTCAAGCATTTCATCAGGTACATTAGGACAGCTTGACGGGTAATCAACATTAAATACGTCATGATGTTTAAATTCAACATTATCAAATGAACCGTTTAATGCTGCAGTTACCATAGCTCTTGTATAGCTTAATTTCATACGTTTAGCACCCGAAGCGGCACTTCCGCCTGCCCAGCCTGTATTTACCAAGTATACTTGTGTGCCGTATTTATCAAGTTTGTCGCCTAACATTT
>CANQZO010000063.1 GCA_947628355.1 Candidatus Gastranaerophilales bacterium
TGACGCTGCCATTGAAGCGGCTGATGTGGTTTTAATGGATGATAATCCTCTAAAAATAGCAACGGCAATAAAAATTTCAAAGAATTGTTTAAAAATCGTTAAAGAGAATATATGGTTTGCGCTTGGGGTAAAATTTATCTGCCTGATTTTAGGTGCAATAGGTATTGCAAACATGTGGCTTGCGGTCTTTGCAGATGTCGGGGTTATGATACTTTGTATTTTAAATTCTTTCAGAGCATTATTTGTTAAAAACAATTAGCCGATTAAATTCAAACCTTGTTGTTCTAACTGTCTTAATTTATCAATACTGAAATGAGCTTTTTTGTATTCTTTATCTGTTGGTTTTTCTTTGTAATTAACAGTTACATAGCCGTCAAATCTTTGTTCAATATTTGCTATGTTTGCGGGATTAATATATTTTTTGTCATCTAATTTTATAAATGTTGCACCACTGACCATTATTTTTCCTCCTTAAACGAAATGCAAAAATACAATAATGTAAAAAATCAGAAAAATTTTTTTTATGTGTTCTGTAATAGATTTTTTACAAAACTTAAAATGATAATGTATAATAATGTTAATGGAGAGCGAAATGGCGCAGAAAACATTATTTGAAAATATAAAAAATCAGCCTTTGGCGTCAAGATTGCGCCCTGAATCTTTAGATGAATTTGCGGGGCAGACTCATCTTTTAGGCGAGGGCAAAGTGCTTAGGCGATTAATAGAGAACGACAATATTTCATCAATGATTTTCTGGGGACCTCCGGGAGTTGGTAAAACAACTCTTGCAAGTATTATTGCGAAAAAGACTCATTCCGTGTTTATAGATTTTTCTGCGGTAACAAGCGGAATAAAAGAAATTAAAGCCGTAATGCAGGAAGCCGAAGAAAACAGAACTCTCGGCGGAAAAACCATTGTATTTGTGGATGAAATTCATCGATTTAATAAGGCTCAGCAAGACGCTTTTCTGCCCTTTGTTGAAAAGGGAAGTATTATTTTAATCGGCGCAACAACGGAAAATCCCTCTTTTGAAGTTAACAGCGCTTTGTTATCAAGGTGCAAGGTATTTGTACTTCAACCTTTAAGTGAAGAAGATATTGTTAAACTTTTAAACAGAGCAATAACAGATGAAAGAGGATTTGGCGGACAGAAAATAAAATTTGAACCCGAAATTCTTTTAATGATTGCCCGATTTGCAAACGGTGACGCCAGAAATGCTTTATCAACGCTTGAAATGGTTATTTTAAACAGCGATATAAATAAAAGAGAAGAAATAACCGTAACAAAAGAAGTTTTAGAGCAGTGTATTTCAAAAAAATCATTAATATATGATAAAAACGGCGAAGAACATTATAATATAATTTCTGCGCTTCATAAATCAATGCGAAATTCAGACCCCGACGCTGCGGTGTATTGGCTTGCAAGAATGCTTGAAGCTGGCGAGGACCCGCTATATATAGCAAGGCGGGTAACAAGGTTTGCCAGTGAAGATGTGGGGCTTGCCGATCCACATGCACTTTCTGTCGCTGTTGCGGCATATCAAGCCTGCCATTTTATAGGAATGCCCGAGTGCAGTGTGCATTTAACCCAGGCCGTAATATATATGTCAATGGCGCCAAAGTCCAATGCAATGGATGTTGCGTATATGACGGCTAAGACTGATGCAATAAAACAAATAGCGGAGCCCGTTCCATTGGTTATAAGAAATGCTCCTACTAAGTTAATGAAAGAGCTTAATTACGGCAAAGGCTATCAGTATGCTCATGATACTGAAGAAAAGTTAACTAATATGCAATGTTTGCCCGATTCTTTAGCGGGGCGTGAATATTACAAGCCGACAGAACAAGGATTAGAGGCTAAATACAAAGTAAAATTACAGCAAATTAAAGATTGGAAAAAAGCTCATAAACAAAATGGATAAAAGAGAGTCATTAAGAAATTATCTGGTATATTTAAACTTTTTAAATTCAAAACTTCAAAAGTTTTTTGAGGCGCAGAAGCCTTATATTTTTTGTAAAAAAGGGTGCGGAAAATGCTGCAAAAATGCTCAATTTCCCTACAGCGAAGTTGAGATAAGATATCTTTTATACGGATTTACTCAATTAAGTCCCGAAATACAGAGAAAAGTTGAAGAAAATATTTTCAAAGTAAAAAAACAAAAAGAAGAATTTATCGGTGATAAATTTTATTATGACTGCCCGTTTTTAATTAATGACGAATGCTGTGTTTATGACTACAGAGGAATAATATGCAGAGCTTTCGGATTAAACGCTGTTGGCGCTGACGGAAGATTTAAGGCTCCGTTTTGTGCATTTGAGGGGTTAAATTACTCTAATGTAATTGACAGTAAAACAGGCATTATTTCAAGCGAAAAATATAAGGAATCAAAAATTGAAGTAGAACCGCTTGTTTATAATGTAAGTTATCATTTTTTAACCGACACAGACAGTGAAAAAGCGTTTAAATTTGAATTTGGAGAAAAAAAGCAGTTAATAGACTGGCTTTAAAAAAAGCAAAAGTATTAAACTTTTGCTTTTCTGTTTTAGTTTTGAGCTTCGCTGCTCATTTCCTGTTTTTTATTTTTCTTCATTAATTTAGCTATCCCGATACCAATACCGACCATAGCGCCTAACATAAATAATTTATTCATAATATTCCCTCCCGTAATTTCCTTAACATATTAACCGTTAACAACAAAATTTGCCATAACAGCAAAAAGAAAAAACAGGATAATTAAAATAAAAAGTTAAATTTGAAAAACGGCTAAATTTATAATAATATAAAGTAAAGGGGGCAGTGTTGGGATTTTCGTTTATTCATGCGGCAGATATACATTTAGGCAGAACCTTGTCGGGATTATCCGATTATGTTTATGATGAAAGCATAAAAAAATTGTATAAAACCGCAGTAGAAAAAGCATTTAATAATTTAACGGATTTTGCAATAAATAACAATGTTGATTTTGTTCTTATTGCAGGTGATACATTTGATGATACGGAGCAGGATTTTGAAGCAAAACTTATTCTTAAAAATGCTTTAAAACGGCTTGAAAATGCAGAGGTAAAAGTATTTTTAATATGCGGAAACCATGACTGTTTAAGCTCTTATAATAAAAATACATTTAACTTTGATGAAAATTCCATAATTAAAATTGCAGGATTAAATTCTGAAAATAATGCCGAATTTCTGATAAAAGATAAATCGGGAAATGATACGGCATTATTGCATGCAATAAGTTATGAAAAAGAAATATTTAAAGAAAATCCCGTAAAATACTTAACACCTGCAAAAAAAGGGTTATTTAATATAGGGCTGATACACTGTGATATGGACGGTGCAAATGACAGCCCTTATGGAACTTGCACTTACAGCGAGCTTGCCGAGTTAAATTATGATTATTTTGCTTTAGGGCATATTCATATTCCTAGTAAAACAGGCAATACAATTTGTTACAGCGGAACTATTCAAGGCAGAAATCCTAAAGAAACAGGCGCACACGGAATAAAATATATAAAAGTCGAAAAGGGAAGTATTATAGAAAACAGTTTTGTTCCCATAGATGTTATCAGATATGAAAATCTTGAAATTGATATAACCCCTGCGCAAGATGTTACGCAGGTTCCGAATATTATAACCGATGAAATCGAAAAGAAATTTAAAGATGATAAATGCGAACTTTATTTAGTTAAACTTCAACTGGCGGGTTTGGTTAAGTTCTCAAATGAACTCAATGAAGAATTTAATGAAACCGTAATTGACAGAATTAAGTCTGATTTTAATAATAAAATTATAATTTCCGAAGTTATAAATAATACAAATATAAAATATGATGAAAAATTATTGCAGTCTGATGAGGGAATGGCGGGAAAAATATTTGAGGTTATTAATAATTTCGATAAAGTTCAAAAAATTATTCAAAATACTGAAAAGGAACTTGAAAAATTAATTCAAAAGTGCGATTTAAGCGAAGAAGAAAAACAAATACTGAATGATGAAATTCAAAAAAGTGCCGTTCAAAAGTGCAAAAATATAGCAAATTCAATATACGAAAGCGAGTATAAAGAAAATTAGTATGGGAAAATTTATAATAGACGGTATATTAATTGAAAAAAGCGAAAAAGACATTCAAACGGATGTTAAATATGATTTTGCGGCGGGATTAAATGTTATAAAGGGGAAAAATGAAGCAGGCAAAAGCTCTTTAATGAAATTTATCAAGGAGGGATTTTTCAGAATAAAAGGAGCTGACACGGGTAAAATATACTTTACGCTTAACGATAAAAACTGCCGTGCGGATATTAAAGATTCAAAATCCGTTGAGAAAAGATGCACTATATTTGATAATGACGGAAATGTCTGTAATTATGATATAATCAGCGCAAATATTAACCAAAATTATTTTGAACAGGGCTTTTTTATAACATTGGATGATTTAATGAAAATCCAAAATAAAGATACTTCAGAGTTAATTAATTTAATAAAAGACCCGTGCGCGGATAAATTAAGCTCTTTTATCGAAAAAATTAATGCTGATATAAATAATGTCATTTCAAAAGAAAATAATATCAGAAAAGATGTTAAGAAAATTATTGATGAAATAAATGAAAAAGATAAGCAGATTAAAGAATTTTCGCAGGCTGAAAATGAATATAATCAAACTATTCTTGAAATAAAAAATATTGAAGAATTACTTTCGGTGCTTGAAAAAAAATCCGAATACCATAATTTATTATTGAAAATTAATGAACTGCAAAATCAAAAAGAGCTTCAATTAAGTGAAAAAGAAAAAAAATTAACTCAATATAATGCTAAATTGTATGAAAATCAAACACAATTTGTTCAAATATTTCAAGATTGCGGAATGTATTTATCCAATAATGAAACAATTAACAAAAATAAAGATAAACTTGAAAAAATAATAAATACAATAAATTCAGGCAGAGAAAACTTAAAAATTAAATATGGTATAAGTATAGATGATAAACAAATAGAAGATTTTAATATTGGTATTAATAAAATTAATCAATTAAAAAATATTGCGGAAAATATAAATGAAATAAAATCACAAATTAACTCCAAACAAACTCAAAAAGAAGATGTTGAAAATGATATCATAAGATTGAAAAATGAAGCGGAAAATATTATTAATGCCGAAAAAATTAATTCCGATGAAATAAACAAAATATCAATCGAATTGCAAGACGGGCTGAAACAATACTATTTTATAACATCTAAAATAAATGAAATAAGTAAAAGCGCAGAAAAAAAAGCGTCAAATAAAAACAACATAATTATGTTCATAGTAATTGGGATATTGTCAATAATAACGGCAATGGCTTTAGGTACATTACAAAAGAATTTTAATATTATAACAATAGGTGCGATAACTTTTGTTATATGTTTAATCGGTTTCATTAATGCAGGGCTTTATAAAACTCTGCATAAATCAGATGAAATTAAATCTTTAGAAAAAAAATCGGATGAAATTTTGGAAGAATTAAAATTAAAAGTATTAATCTTAAATCCCGAAATTGAAAAGACGGATAAAATATTTCTGCCCTCAAAATTAGAAACCTTAAGCCAAGATTTAATCAGAAAAACCGAAAGAATAAATAAAATAAAAAACGATATTCAATATATGCAGGAAAGGTATAATTTTGCGGAAAATAAAATAAATGAATTAAAACAGCAAATAACAGACCTTGATAATGAAAAGAAAAATATAATTGATACAAATATTATAAGTGATGAGATAAGCTCAAAGGAATGTATTGAGATAATAGAGCTTCTTCAATCACTTAAAAGCAGTTTTGCGCAAAAAAACGATATAAAAAATGAAACGGATGAAGCGCAAAAATCTAATAATTTAATTATAGAAAAATTAAAATTATTTATAGAGCAAACACAGGTCAATATAACAGCGTCAACCGATATAAGAGAAATAACCGCAGATTTAAAAACAGTATCTGATAAAAATAATGAATTAAAACAAGAGTTGGAAATAAAAGAACATACAATAAAAAAGCTGGAAGAAGAAATAACTCAATTAACACGGATAAAACTTGAAATTGAAAATAAATACTCTTTTAAACCGAGTGATATAGAAGCGGAAACGGAAAATCTTAATAATTTAAAATCAGAAAAAGAAAAAGAAAAAAATGAAATGACCGCAAAAAAATTGAATTTGGAAAGATTTGAAAAAATCGGCGGTTTAAAAACAGAAAAGAGACTGCTCATTGAAAAATATAAAAGAATAATAAAAAATTTAATGATAAATAAAACGGTGCTGGGGCTGATTAATGAGGCGAAATCCGATTATGATAAAATTCAGCCCGATATAATGAATGCGCAGAAATATTTAAAAGAACTGACAGGCGGGAAATATACAAAAATCAATCTTGAAATGCAGGAAATAGAAAGCGCGGACGGTGTAAAAATAAAGAAATGGGAAACTCTGTCAAGAGGCATGCGTGAACAATTGTATCTCGCATTAAGACTTGCCTACGCTTCAAACTATTCAAAAGATAAAATAACATTAGAACCTAACGGCAGGGCAGATTTACCCGTAATTATCGATGATGCGTTTGTAAATTTTGATGATGTAAGAACAAAAAATGCACTAAAGTGCTTGGAAGAATTGTCAAAAACCAATCAAGTATTTTATTTCACCTGCCATGATGAAATATTAAATGTGATTTCAAATTCCGATAAAAATATAAAAATTATAAATATATAAATAAAATTTCGTTTGGAATATACTAATAATATGAATTTTTATGCACATGAAATACAAAAGCTGAAAGAAAAAGATAATTTTCGGCGCGTGAGTGATATTGAAGCTAAAGAGGGGAAGTACATCAGAACCGCACAAGGTTTGATGTTAAATTTATCATCTAACGATTACTTAAACCTCAGCACTGATAAGGAATTAATATCAGAATTTACTCAAAAGTATAAAAGTGAAAAGGAATTTATATTTTCATCAACTTCATCAAGGTTATTAACAGGAACATCACGCTGTTACAAACGTCTTGAGGAAAATTTGGCAGGTATGTTTAAGAAAGAGTCAAGCCTGCTTTTTAATACGGGCTATCAATGTAATTTGGGTGTAATCTCATCACTGGTAAACCGCGATGATGTAATATTTTCGGATAAGTTAAATCATGCAAGCATAATAGACGGCATGAGGCTTGGCGGGAGTAAATTTTACCGATATCGTCATTTGGATTACGAACATCTGGAAGAAATGCTTAAAAAATACCGAAAAGACTATAAAAAAGCAATAATAGTATCAGAGTCTGTATTCAGTATGGATGGGGATATAGGTAATCTAAAAGAATTGGTGCGGTTAAAAAAAGAATATGATTGTTATTTAATGACAGATGAAGCCCACGCATTCGGAATATTCGGCGCAAATCTTACGGGAATAGCCGAGCGCGAAGAATTATTAAATGAAATCGATATAATAACTGCGACTTTGGGAAAATCATTTGCGTCAATGGGGGCATTCTGCGTTGCTGATAAAACAATAACTGATTATTTAATAAATAAAGCCAATTCGTTTATATTTTCAACGGCACTTCCGAGCGTAAACGTAATGTGGACAAATTTTCTGCTGGAGGAAAAAATCGCAAAAGTAAAAGAACAATCAAAAAAACTTAATAAATTAATAAAATATGTACACGAATATATAAAAGACGGCGGAGAAACGCAAATACTTCCCGTAATAATAGGAAAAAACGACGACTGCGTAAAAATAGCGGAACAAATGCAATCAAAAGGCTATTACGTATTGCCCGTAAGACCGCCGACGGTGCCTGAAAACACATCAAGACTGCGAATATCATTAACGGCAGATATAACAAGAGAAGAAATTAAAGGATTAATTGATAAAGTAACAGAGGCAAAAAATGCACTGCAAATGGCTGAATAAAAAAGGGAATAAAAATTTAACGGTATTTTTTAACGGTTGGGGAATGGATGAAAAAATAGTATCACATTTGGACTTCGGCGGTTACGATATAATAACATATAGTGATTATCGCAATTTGGATATAAATATTCCTGATTTTTCTCAATATGATAAAAAAGTGTTAATTGCGTGGTCAATGGGAGTAATGGTATGCAATTATTTTTATGAAATATTTAAGGATTTTGATAAATTTATAGCAATAAACGGCACGCCAAAAGCTATTGATGACGAATACGGGATTCCGAAAGTAATATATAATTTGACTGCCGAGAATTTTAATGAAAATTCAAGCATAAAATTTATGAAAAAAATAACACCGAAAATTGAACTGCATAACTATTGCAGCAGAAATACGGAAGAATTACAAAAAGAATTGTTATGTATAAAGGAAATAAAACCCGAAAAATATTTTAAGTTTGATAAAGCCTATGTATCACTAAAAGACAGAATAATCCCTGTGAAAAATCAAATAAAATATTGGAGTGAAAATAAAACCCCCGTAACCGAGCTTGACCTGCCTCATTATATTTTTGATGAATTTAAAAGCTGGGATGAAATTATATGATAGATAAATCACTGGTAAAAAGAAGATTTAAAAAAAGCCTTGCAAAGTACGAAGAAAATGCCGTAATACAAAAAATAATGGCGGAAAAATTAATAAAAATACTACCTTCGGGCGAATATAATTCAATACTTGAAATCGGCTGTGCAACGGGGTTATTAACAAGAATACTAAAGAAAAATATTAGATTTAATCACTATAGTGTTATAGATATAGTAGCAGAGGCTCAAGACTATATTAAACAAATTATTCCGAATGCCGAATTTACCGAGGGTGATATTGAAGAAATTACAATCAATAATAAATACGATTTAATAATATCTAATGCTTGCCTGCAATGGTGCAATAATCCCGAAAAGGTAATTGAAAAACTTAAAAAGTCATTAAATAAAGGCGGAATAATAGCAATAACATTATTCGGGGAAGAAAATTTAAAAGAATTGAAAGAATATTTTAAACTTGAAAGTCCTGTTTTATTTAAGCCTAATAATGTAATATTTCACGACGAGGAAAAAATAAAAATTTATTTTAATTCTCCACTTGACATATTGAAGCATTTAAAACAAACAGGGGCAAATGCGCTTAAAGATTATAAACTCACCCGTACAATGCTGTCTGATTTTGAAAAATATTATCAAAAGCATTATAACGAGGGCGAAAAAGTATATATAACATATAATCCCGAGTATTTGATATTAAACTAAATTACTGCGGTATTGAACTGCTTGAGCGACATGCGAAGCTCGGATATTTTCAGAATTATCAAGGTCTGCAATGGTTCTTGCGAGTTTTAAAAGTCTGTCATAAGCTCTTGCGGAAAGATTAAACCTTTGAACGGCAGATTTGATAATAGATAAGCCGTCATTATCAAGAATGCAGAATTTTTTAATTGATTTGGGCGTAAGTTGAGAATTGGTTAAAATACCGAGATTTTTATATCTTTCCAGTTGAATGTTCCTTGCTTTAATAACTCTTTCACGAATTTGAGCTGAAGTTTCAGCTTGCTCCGATTTATATGATGTAAGTTCATCAAGATTTAACCTCGGAACATCAATAATAATGTCAATCCTGTCTAATAACGGGCCTGAAAGTTTGGCTCTGTATTGTTTAATTTGGTAATCAGAGCAGGTGCATTTTTTCTCACTGTCACCGTAGAACCCGCACGGGCATGGGTTCATTGCTGCG
>CANQZO010000064.1 GCA_947628355.1 Candidatus Gastranaerophilales bacterium
CCAAACTTACCAGTAAATCGTACTCATAAGGAGGCTCGCCTATGTCTTTTTTAAAAAATATTTTTTTAATTAAACTATTCATTTATAATTCCAACTACATTTATATTATGTATTTTACACATAATATACATAATAAAATCGTATAACTGTATTTTATTTACATAATTTTACAAAAAACTACATTTTATACTCGTAGTTTGTTCTATAAACATATCTAAATTACGCTTAAATTAATTCAAGTAATAAGTTAGCATTAAAAGTAAGGTGAATTATGAGCGACAATAAAAAATTACTTGGAAAACGCATTAAAGAATTAAGACGCGAAAGAAATTTAACACAAGAACAACTATCGGAATTAATAGGGATAGAAACAGGCTCATTAAGTGCAATAGAAAGCGGCAGACATTTTCCGTCCATGCCCACTATAGAAAAAATAGCCTCGGTGCTTAATTATGAAATTGTAAAGTTTTTTGATTACAATCACCTAAAAAACACCGAGGACAAGATAAGTTATATAAAAGGGAAAATAGATACTCTTTCACCGGAAATTATAAATTTAATATATATACTTACGAAAAAATAACAGACTAACAAAACCCGTCAATTCTGTGATGAGCTGATTTAACGGAATCTTCAACGCGAATAAGACGTTCAAGGACGTTATTATATTTTTTCATATCCTGCTTTAGTTCTATTATTTGCTGCTGCATAAAAGCAACAGTGCACTTATATACACCGATACAAATGCCTGCAGTCAATAACTGGACTACGACGCAAAACATTAACTCATAACTTATTGACATCTTCCGTATTTTCTTTCATTGGTTCAGTAAAATTATCGCATTTAAAATATTTAGAAGTTTTATCTTCAACCCAACCGCAGAATTTTTGGTAATTATCTACAGTATGTTTTATCAGCCACCTTTTAAATGCACATACTTCAGCACTTTTCATACATCCGATTAATACAAGAGTGGATAAATATCTGTCATTGTTAATTAATTTATGATTTTCACAGAGTTTATCATGCAGCATTGAAGCAATTTGAAATTCGGGTTGTGTTTTTGTGCCTATTAAGTGCCAAAAAATTCTCGGTATACTCGCTCCGTCCCACCTGTAGCCTTTTTCTATTACAATATCATATTCTTTTAAACATTTACGTTTATCGGTTATTTTTATATTTAATGTTTGCAAATTTATAAAAGGCTTTTCTTTTATCTGCTGTATTTCTTCCTTACTCATATTCGGGATTGGGAACAACAATGTTGTTTTTGGAATTTTATCAAATTCAATTTTTATTTTTTTATCTTCATACCAATTTATCATTTTTTAATTCCTTATTTTCAAATAAATAATCAAGTTCATCAGAACTGTACCCTAATAATGCTCCTAATTGTTCCACGTATGGATTTCCGCGGTAAAAGTTATTTGCTTTCAGTTCGATTTTTAATGCTTTAACATCAATATCAGGATTATCTTTGACAAGCTCTATTATATCATCAAAGTCAATCCCTTTTGCTTTGTATATTGCACGCTCTACATCCGCCGCAGTTAAAGACAGCATATTAATCCGCTCGCGCTCCTTTTGTTTGACTTCATCATCGGTCATTCCTATTGCAATGAGCCTGTCTTTTTCTTCTTTTATCTCATAACCTTTTTGATGATTGTATTTAACTATAAAATCAAGTTTTTCTTCTTTCGTATATGGTTTAGTCAATTGAGTTTTTATTTCCATTGTTTATTTTTCCTATCTTTTATTTTATTTACCTGTTTTTTATGTTTTAACATATTCCCTATGATATGTAACCGCAGGTTTTCCAATCACATAGCGGGGTATTATTATCAGAATGCAAATTAAACCCTGACGGGCTTTTTGAATTAAATGAAGCTGCATATTCGGATTCGTATGTACTTGGCTGTCCTTGACCTAAAGAAATTATATATGCGGAATCTTTATATGGTTTTAATAAGATAACCGAGTTGTTTACAGCTCCACTACCGACTTGAAAAGACCCCCATTGTTCACAGTACCCGTCAGACCATAATTTGTATCCGCTGTTGCCGTTTTGATATGTTTCAATAACATACGATTTACACTCGGATTTTTTTATTGCATTATTCAATTCCTCCAACACTTCGCCCGCATCTATCAGTTCCATTTTTTCTACGGCATTGCCGACTTTAAAATACAAGCCTATATTTTCATTATTTGCAATTTCCTGTGCCGTTGGAGGTGTTGTGTATCCGCTTGCAATCCAATCAAATCCTTCGCTATTATTTTGACCTTTTATTGAAACCGTTTTATTTGTCTTATTTGTAACATATTGATAATAATCATCATCATACGAATATTGCGAGTGGTTAAAATAAAAATTGGTATCATTGAATGTTTTTGCGAACTCTACAGTAAATACAGTTGTGGCTCTGTTGGTATTTATATGTCCGCCTTGCTCACACCATCCGTCAGAATACAAATTATACCAGACAGGATTTTCATCTGTTGGCTCTTTTTTATCTATCAGTATTCTAGCTTTTGATATCGTATTTAATATGGATGTTTTTAACGGCGTTCTGAACGTTTCTTCTTCTTGATTTACAATCCAATATTCCGAATAATCCTTTTCCGCTTCCATTTCTTTTGTTTGTATGATTTTTATTCCATATTTATTATTTATTGACTCCAAACATTTTACCAATTCATTATAGACTGTTTCATATATATTTCCGTCTGCTTTATATCCGGCTCTCAACCATGAAGCATGATTAGGTTTAAAATCAAAATATATTCCCGTAAATAGCGGAACTGTGTCATTTTCGCTTGTTGTAATTTCTACTGCTTCTGTTTGTGCTTGTTTTATCCTTGTCACATTTCCTACTACCATATATGTTATATTTTTTACCGCTTCTTCTGCCTGTATATATCCTTGTACCATATATGTAGCTTCATCTTTTGATAATACATTTTCGCCTTGTAATGATGAATTTATTGAAAATCTTGTCGGAGTTGTTTCTATCTTTCGCGCACTCGGACGCCAGTAGTTCGGGTCTCCGTTACCCAGCGGCGAATAATTAAACATTACGCTGTAGCCTTGTTTCATTTCTACGGCTAATTCAACCGTTATACTTCCGCCCATTGCTACTGCTTCAGATGTCATTCCCCCTTGTTCACACCATCCGTCAGAATATATATTGTACCAACTTTTGTCAGTCTCCGTCGGCTCTTTCTTCTTTATTAAATATCTTTTCGCTTCTCTGGGTAAGAATATTCTCTTTTTTGTTTCATCAACTCCGTAATACCAAGCTGCTCCGTTGTCTTTATATATTTTTTCTATTTTTTCTTTGTCCGAAATATTATAAAATTTGTGCCCGTTTTTATTTTCAGTTATCGCTGCCCTTTCTACTCCTTGCCAGTATATTTGCTCTCCTGTTTTTATAATGCTTTCGTTTAAATCAATCTCACCGTCAGTAAATACTACATTGTTATCTATTCCTAAGTAAGCAGTAAATTGTGCCACTTTATATGCGCTTATTGCTGTTGAGGTCGTTACTTCGATTTCTTTGGTTATATAGTTAATCCAATCTTTTTCTTCTCCCGTTATATTTTCGGTTAAATCAACCGTATATTTTGCGGTTTTATCTTCTGCACCTGCTTTATTATTTAATGAATATGATATCCTTATTAAATATTCTTTGCCAAGTTCAAATGCCTGTGTAGATGTAATTGCATTCGCTATATTCCAACTTGTTGCATTTCCGGATATGTATAATATTATTTTGTTTGATGTATTGGCTCTTATACTTAATCCATATTTTTGTGAACCCTCACCACTGCCTATTATCGCTATATTACTTGCACTATAGGGCATTTTAACTTTTATTATTATTTCCCAACTTTGCTCACTTTCAAAATTAATTTCTTTATTGACTACTCCGTAATTTTTTGTTGAAAATCCGCCGAGTATTCCTTTTTTGTTTACTATTTCGCCTGTGATGTTACTTAATACATATTCATTCTTTGTTACATTTTCCTCTGATTTATATTCTTCCAGACACTTTTCATAAAAATCACTATAACCGTATCTGCCGTCTTGCGCTTCTTTATATACATAGGTCCCTAAAAGTGCCAATCCCTCTGAGTCTTCACTTGTTAATTTGTGGTCCTTTTGTATTAAATCAAATAAATTATCTGTTTTTTCAAATTTTAACTGAGTTTCTTGACCTAAAGCATTGATATAATAAAAATTTCCGTCTTTTAAATAAAATCCTAATGTTTGAATTCTTGAACATTGTTCTTCAGCTTCAGATTTTATTTCATTAATTTTTTCATTGCATTCTTCTTGCATATCTTTTATTGCTTTAATATATTTATCATTAGCTTCTTGAGCTTTTTCATCTGCTTTATTCGCACTTAATTCAGCCTTATTTGCATAATATTTTGAAGAAAAATCTATTTCTTCTACTTTTTCATTTTCTTTTACAGCCCATTCTTTAGCTAAAATTGCACTATTCTCAGCATTTTTTGAGCTTTTTTCACTTTCTGATGAATAAATCATAGATTTATTTACGGATTCATCTAAATTTTCCATTAAGTTATCCGGAATTACATTTATTCCTTCTTTTACTTTAACCGCTCTTTCTATTTTTCTGTTTAATATTTGTATTAATCTTGTCACATAATCCAGAGCACTTTCTAACATTTTTAAACTTAATTTACTTGAATTTTTAAACTCTTTTTCTTGGATAATTTTTAAATTCAGACTTAAAGTAATTACCTCTCCATCTTTTAAAACCGTATATTCAGAACTTTCAAGAGGAAATATTATATAACTGCCATTTTCGGATCCTATTTCATTAATCGTATAATCCGTATTCAATTTAAGTGTTGTTTGATATCCTGCTTTATTTGTATGCTGCACAAGTAATTCATTTTCATTTTCAATAAAAAAGTCAAAATCAAATCTTGTCGCAGAATTATTACCCGCATAATTATTTACCGGTTCGATGCTTGAAACTGTCATTTACTTTCTCCTTTTCCTTTTTCTTCTTTTTGATAGCGCCCGATTGCCATATCAATGATTTTATTTTCAGTCTCAATATCGATTTCTTTTTTATTTATCTCTTTATAGGTATTTTTTAAAGAAATAATTAATTGTAATATGTTGTATAATTTTTCTTCATCTTCTTGTGTATCTTTTGAAGTATTTTCTGTAATATATTTGTAATTAGCTTTATATATATTGTACTTGTCCAAATTTTGATTTTTTAGTTCACTTATTGTTTCATAATCCCTGTCGGATAATACTTCTCTGTAATCAGATATATCTTTATCTTTAAATTTATTAAAATCTTCATACGCTTCTTTTAATAAATTTATAAACTCTTTTTTATTTGTTTGAATATACCCGTTTTTTCTTATATTTTCTATATAATTCTTTTTCTTTTTTTGATTTTCTTCATCCAAAGTGTAATCAATATAAAGTATTGCTTTTTCTTTATCGGTTTTCAGCTGAGAAATTATTTCCTGCCAGTTTTCTTCATTTTTATTTCGTTTTTCGTTTTCATCACGCTTTTTTTTATCCGTCTTAAAATCTGAAAGAAATTTTCTTATTATTTCCTCCAGTTCTTTATTTTTAACTGCTTTTATTTCTTTTTCGTTTTTGTCATCCGTTAAATTATAAGAAAACAATTCTTTTGCATAATTGTAGCCTTTAATGTTATTTTTTAACTTTTCAATCGTTTCCTTTAATTTTTCTTTATCTTTTATATTAATTTTTTTATTATATTTTTCAAAATATAAACTTGCATTTATATCTTTATCTTTAATAAATTCATTTATTATTGAGTAATAAAAATCAGATTCAAATTCTTCTTTTTTTATTGAAAAAACTTTAAAATCCCATTTTTCTTTTTGAGCAAGTAAACTTAAAACGGTTATTGCATTATTATAGGCATTTTGAACTGTTTTTTCGTCATTTTTATATAATATTGCTCTATCTTTTGCGCAAGTAAGAGCATTTTCATAAACGGAAATTTCCCACTCGCTTAACTGTTGAAGCTCATAATTTTGCATTTTTTCATTTATTGCAGCTATCTTATTGTTTTTAATTTCTTCTGCAGTTTGTTTTGAAGTTATTTGTGAAAAATTTTGCTCCGATATTTTAGAATTTATAAGCTCTTTTAATTCTCTAATGTATTCTTTTGTTTTATTTTCCGCATTTTTTCCTTTTAATGAATAAAATCCGTTTTCCGAAAATAATAATTCCTGCTCCCATTTATCAATAAAATTAGATAATTCTAATATTTTTACATTATCGGTATTTTGAATTTCATCAGCAGAATAATTATTTTTTTGAATAACCGGAATTTTTCGCATTGAAAATGATTCTGTCATAATATTTCTCCTAATAAACTAAGCTGCTCCAATAAATCCTTTTATAAATTGCATTTCTAAATCGGTACCAAGCTGTCTGAGTCCGCTGCGATAATTATTTTTTGTTTTAAATGATTGCAAACCTGCTCTGCGATAGTAATCATTAGCTCTATCTATATATGCACGTGCTGTATATTCTGATTTTTTTAACGTCGTTAAGGCATTTAATTCACCGTTTAATTTTTCGTCGTCAACTGCATTTATAGCTGTAGCTGAAGCTAAAGCTATATTATTACTTGCTATGGCGGCTTTTTTATCTCCCATTTTTAGTATTGCATTAAGTCTTTGTCGTCTTGCTTCTTCTATACCCTCCTGTCTTTGATAAGCAGCCTCTTTTTCGCTTTTTTTTGCTTCTTCTGCCATTAATGTCGCTTGATAATTTCCCATTTTCCTTTGTTCTTCCAAAGTAGTAAGGGCTCTACCTATATTAGTTGCTTTTAAAACTTCTTCGGCAATATCTAATACACACATTGTCTATCCTTTCTGTTCGTTAATTTATAAAAAAATTCAAAATCTTTTTCGATTTTAAGCCCCGCGGGTTTAGGGTTATTAAAGCAAAAGCCCAGCATTGACAGCCATTTTTTCGCAGTATGATTAGATTTATAAATGTAGTTATACATTAAATCATATTTTTCATCTGCCTGTTTTATAGCCTGTTTTAATGTCTTTAATACTTTAATTTTGTTTAGTGAGGCTTCTTTTCCCGTTAACATCCAAACACAGGCAATATTAGAGTTTTTCTCAAATAATTCTTTAAATCCGCCCATTGCTATAGGTGTTTTAGTCTTTTTGTAACCCCGGCCGTATAATATTATTACTTCTTCTGATTTTAATGAATTATATACATTTTTCCGCCAATTTTCTTTCCATAATGCTTGTACTTCCTGCATATCTTCATCGCGGAGATTATCTAAAATGTATTCAATCTCATTTTTTACGACTTCACCTTTAGGCATTACTATCTCCCAAGGTTATGTCAATTGATATTGAATTTATGGTTAGCGGAAACGGATGAGTCTGTTTTATTCTTACAGAAGCATTTTCGGTATAATCCATATATGTATACGCTCGTATATTTCCCGAATATAAATAATCAGGATTATTTATACTGTCTATGCTTCTTATATTTTCGGTTACATCCCCTTTTGTTCCGATTAAATAAAAATCCTCTCTCGATTTATCCACATTTATATCTATTGAATTGATAATTTTTAATAATCCATGAGTATTTTCACCCTCTAAATTTAGTGTTTCCAATTCAAATTCATAACCTAAACCCGCAATAACTTGTGATGCACTTTGTGAAAGAGTAACAGAGCCGTTTTTAACTATTAAAGCCTCCTCTAAATTGCCGTCAGCAAGAACATTTATCTTTTCACCCTCCAGATGTTCAAGTCCCGTTATTTTCTTAATAGGCTTTCCGTTATATTTCAGACAGCAATCTAAAAATACCCCCTCACTTGTTTTCATAATATTCCTTTTCGCCATACGTTCAATAAATCTTTTTGTTTCACCGTTTATTTCACGTTTAACAACAAAATATACGGCATCTTCATTATTTTCTCTTACTACTGCAACAGATTCAAATTTTCCTTTAGTTTCATGCCTGTGCCAGCCCGAAACCTCCTGTTTTTTATTGTATGTAATGGCATTTATTGTACCGTCGTTCATTATGCAGTATAAAATACGGTAAGGTTCTTTTGCGTATGCCATATCAACAACCTGTTTTCCCTCAAATAAGTGATTAGCGAATATAGATAGTTCTTCGCCGTCATAACTATCCGAAACATAGGTATATCCTAAATCTCTGACAACAGAACCGCCCGATTGAACAAATAAAATCATATTCCCTGATACTGCAGGCTGAACATGCGAACAGCCGTAAAAACTTTGCGGGGAAGCCACCAAAGATGATGAAGCCGTAAATGCGCCGTCAGAGCCGTTTAATTTCCATTCTGCGCCCGATGTCAATAAAATCAAGTCATTTAATGCAAGAATGTGCCTTATTTCGTTTACTTCTCTTTCTGACAGAGAAATATTAATGGAATCCGTAGCGCTTAATGGTCTTGATATATTAAAGTTGTTGTTTGTTGATGTTTGAGAAGCAACAAGCTGCTGAGGACTTTTCTTTAAGCAGGCATAAACTTTTCTTTGCTGAAAATAATTTACACAGGCGGGATTATTACCATCTTCAAACGGATTTGTAAATACGGGAGCAGTTGAGGTTAAATCGGGTTCAATTTTATCATCTTTAAAAGTGGTATCCGCTGTTGTTCCGATATAGCCAAATACTCCGTTTACGCTTTTATATATATTATATTCTTCAGCATCTTCAACAGAACTGAATTCAATCGTAATATAATCATTTACGCCCCAATTCGCATCAAGCTCTCCAACAACGCTTGCTTCTTGCGACCTGTTACTTTCCTCATAAGTTTCTTTTTTCACTGCAGTTACAACATATTTATATGTCGTTTTTGATTCACTCCCGCCGGTCCATTTAACTGAAGTTATCTCGGGAGAATCTATTGCCGGTTTAAATGTAATTTCATTTAATTTCCATTCGGTATGCGAAGTTCTTGAAAGCTCTACAGGCGGATGATTATTGTGACACAATGTTAATACATCAGCATTTTGAGCATATTTTATATTAAATAAGTCCTCCGAAACATAAGGAGTCTGTATTTCTACGGGGACATTTTTAGTTTCATCTTCTTCATCGGGTTTTGTTATTTGTCCGCCGTCTTTTATAAATCTTGCGTACCCATCTCCAAGTTCTATTACATAAGTTTGTTCGGTGTTAAATGAAAAAGGAATTAACCTTACGGGTTTTGAAGAATCTTTTACTTCACATATTAATTCAAGTCCTGACCTGTTACTTACACAACCCTCGGCTCTTACAAATCCGTTTTTTAATGTTTTTAGTCCGATTTCATATTTTGCTAAATCATTTCTGGCATATAAAGCAGGACTTAATTCTCCTCCCGTAAATGAACGCTGAGTATATCTTGTCATTTATTATTACCTCACTTCAAACCAATTACAGCTGTTTTCGTTTTTTATATAACCCTCTGAAGCATTTAAAGATTTAGCTTTTGCAAGCATTCCCGTATATACACTGAAACAATCGTTTTGTATAGTTCTGTTTC
>CANQZO010000065.1 GCA_947628355.1 Candidatus Gastranaerophilales bacterium
CAACAGGTGCTGACTGTCCTGTTGTTATGGGTAAAATTTCATTTTGATTTTTACATTATATTATCTAATCCGTATATAAATTCATTATGTTCATTTATATATCTAACGGCAAGTAAAACACCGGCCATATAACATGATCTTTCCATTGTATGATGTGAAAGTTTAAAAATTTGCCCTGAAGCTCCAAATATAACTTCTTGAGAAGCAATATAACCCGGCATTCTGACTGAATGAATATGTATATTAGAATTTGAAACTCCGCCTCTTGAACCTTGAATTATCTCTTTTTCACTACAATTCCCGAGTGAAAAATTTGAATTGACTTCAGACATTAATTGTGCTGTTTTTATTGCAGTTCCTGACGGTGCATCTTTTTTTTGATTGTGGTGTAATTCGATTATTTCCGCATTATTAAAATATTTTGCAGCTTGTTTTGCAAACATCATTAATAATACTGCACCAGTAGAAAAATTTGGGGCTATTAAACAACCGGTATTATTATGTTTTGACATTTCTTTTAATTCTGTTATATCTTTTTCCTGCAAACCGGTTGTTCCTATTACTGATTTTACTTTGTTATTTATGTAAAGTTTAACGTGATTTAAAATTTCATTCGGTTGTGTAAAATCAATTATTACATCAGGTTTTTTGGTTTTAATTGCTTGTTCTAAGCCGGATTCAACGTAAATTCCGCATTCTTTTCCGTTTATTTCTTTACCTATATCATAGCCTTCACCTTTTATATCAATGGCAGAAACTAATTCTGTATCTTCTGCTTCCAATACGGCTTTTACAACTTCTTTCCCCATTTTCCCGAGTGCACCGGCTACTGCTATTTTGATCATTTATTTTCTCCTGTTTTCCTTCTTCTATTTTATCATAACTGTTTATACTTCCTTTTATACTATTTGTTAATAAATATTTAAAATATTTTTTTATTCTTGATATAAATAGGAAAATATGTTAGTATAATATCAAAATAAATTGTGAGGTGTATATGCAAGAAAAAAAAATAATCGAAATTGACAAAATCGAAAATAAAATTCAGTCAGTAGGCATTGATTTAAGTATTTTAAATAGTCTTGTAAATTTCCTTAATTACGGAATAGAAGACGGATCTGAATTCAATAATGCCGATATCGCTAATCTGGCTATTCAAATTAGCAGAATGACTAAATCAATAATTTCTAAATATGATACTATTGAACAAATACTTGATATTTAATATTTATCCTTATATCTCTAAATTATTGTTGACCTTTCTTTACTAATTTATTACTATATTAACAATAGTTTGTGATCTGCTTTATTGTAGTGATATGCTTCAATAAGGTTGCAAAATAGGATTAAATATAGGAGGAGTATATGACACAGCCTTTTAATCAGGCTAGTCAAATAAAAAAAAGACTGGCTGTTTTAGTTTTCTTGAAAGCTACTACTGCACCACTAGTTTTATATGTCGATGATCCAATTGCATTATATGATGAATTATCTATGATCTTAAAATTAAATTCTCAAGTCGGTAAATTAATAGAAAAAAATACTTTAGGGCCTATTAAAAAGGTTTGTATTCAATCAACACAAATTTGTGCAATCGCTCTTCAAGAAGAACAATATATGTAGTTTATTTGAATAAATTTCTATGCTAACTTGTATGAGTTGTGAATGGCGTTTTTTTTGTGTATGAGGGGGGAGGGAAAAAAACAACCTTTGTAAGTTGGAATAGCAAATGTAAGATGATGTAATTCATCAAGTAGTTTAGGAATTTATAAAAAGTCTTGAAATATAGAAGGTGCAATTCTTTTAGGCTATTTTTTAAGTTTGAGAATTTTTACAGTTTTTTACAGTTTTATTCCATTTAAAGTTATACTTATTTCCCTTTTATTACAGTATTTTTCAGCATTTATTCTTTTTTATAAAATTTCTTGTTGAAGTTTTATCTAAAATTTATTAAAAAATGCCTTTTTCGTTTTTTAGAAAGCTTTTAAAATTATATTTGTAGTAATTCAAAAAAAGATGTCTAAAAGCCTTTATTAATAATATTTAAAGTCATTTAAAAAATGTTTTTTTAGAACTTTTTAAATACTGTTTAGACCGCCTTTAGATACAGTTTATTAAATGAAAAATAACGTCATAATGACGACATAATGACGACAATATTGACGACAATTTTGTATATATATTGGATATATAAAATTAAAAATATAAAAAAATAAATATATCTAATATATATATTTATTTTTCAATAAAAATCAAAATAATTTTAATTGTAAAAAAGAACTTTTTTCATTTTTTTGTGCTTCTACGTGCTCGTGCATCCGCTTTAAATAATCTAATAAGCTAACATTTTTAGGAATAAGCGGTTCATTTTTTAATGAACCGCATCCCCAAGGGCAATAATTAGGTATATTATTGCAAGAAACAATTCTGCCACATTTTTTACAATATTTACTAGGCATCTTTTTTCCCATAGAAATCAAAAGATTTTTGCCCATCAACGGGTACATCAACACGATTTTCTTGTAAAATTTTACGAACATTAACTTCCGGAATTTTATATTTTCGAGCAATAAGCCTTAATGATTCTGTTGTATAATCATATTCTTTGACTATTCTTTTTTTTATGATATTTTTCAATCCATTAGCCGGAACTTGAATAATATTTGCAGGCATGTTTCTTAATAAAGAAATAGCTGTACTAGCTCCACAAAGCTCGTAAATTTCTCTAAATAGCTTCGTTGGCATATCATCAATAGTTATTTCGTCTATATTAAGTTCAATCCCGTAAAATTCAAATGTGTCCATTTAATTTCTCCCTATTATGCTTTTTGATTAGAAACAATTTCAATAATATTAGGTTCAATATTTAATTTGTCTTCTTTAATAATAGATACCCCAATTTTTGTAAGTGTATTTGAATCTAATTCTTTAATTTTATCTTTGTCCAATTCTTCTTTTACACGTAGACAGTGGTCTAAACATAGTAATTTTAAAGATTTTATTACCGATTGAACACTGGTACATACTACTCTTTCTGATAATCTGTAAGAAATCGAGCCAAAATTTAATTTTTTATTTCTTTTATTTATGAATGACTCCTTATTTTGTTCACAAAATCGAGTTATTTCTTTTTCTATTTGCTTGATTTCCGCTATTATAGGGGTACATTCTGCCTGTGATTTAACCTTTAATTCATTTATTTTTTCGTTTAAATTGCCTTCAATTTTAGACTTTTTTATTTGAAGTTCACCTAGTCTCTTTAAAGAATTATCAACTTCATCCCATTTTGTATAAATGCTTTCTTTTTTCTTTGCCATAAAATTACTCCTTATATTGTTACTGTCTCTCTTTTTTTTTGCATAGCCTGTATAGCTTTTATTACTTTGCTAATTTCTGATTGTGTCAGGAACTTAATGTGTGATTTCCCAACTAAACGAAGTACAAAGTGATTTAACGCTCTTTCTTTTAATTCATCAGTATCTTGATTAGATACGGACTTCCACATTGATTCAATCATTCTTAATTGCTTTGGTGTTCCCATTCCAAACCGCCCAGCCATGTTGTCATATTTGTTGTAATAATTGGTTTTTTCCGTATATAATCCCATACTGGCTGCTTGATATTTCAATCTTTTTAGTAAATCTTCAGCTTGAAATTTAGTTAATTCTTTACTCGAATTAACTCCATAGCCGGAGAGTATGTCATAATATACATCTTCATTTAATTTCAGCAATTTCCTGAAATAACCTATTAATTGTCTTTGTTTTGGGGTACTGTTAAAAATCATATTAATAACTTATCCTTTGCAGCTTCAATTACATCTTGAGAAAGTTCTATATTTTGCTTAGTCGTAATTTCGAAAGACAAATCAAGTAAATTTTGAATCGCACGAGCATTATAATTACAAGTTTTTGATATAAACTTCAGCAATTCTTTTGTTATTTTTGGATAATACTGAATAACAAGCCGTTCAACATCTTCAGCTTTAAGTGCATCAAGCTTCTCTAAGTAGCCGATTCGACTTGTAATATATGGAAAACCGTATTTTACTTTATTCAATAAGTCATATAAATCGTTTGTTCCGACAAAAAGAACACCACAAGAATTTTTTGTTCTGTCCTGAATTTTTCTTATGATTTTAAATATATCGACTTTTAAATTTTCCGCTTCGTCAATAATAATTAAATATTTATTCTTTTGTAATTTTTTAATAATATTAGTTGAAAATTCATCTAGGGTCATATTGTGGTGATAATTCAGGTTTAATTGGTCAGCTATTTGTTTTAAAATCTCTTTTGCTGAAGAACCTTCATAAGGGTCAACAATTATTACTCCTGAACCTATTTTTTTGTATTGAAAAATAGCTGTTGTTTTTCCGATCCCGGGAGCACCATAACAAACTCCCATTTTTCCTCTCATTTGACACATATTAGCAGCATTAAAAACTCTTTTAACTATTGTAGTTTCAACAAAATTTAAAAATTTATTATCTGTTTGTTCTTTTTTTTCAAGGAATTCTACATATTTTTTTAAGTCATCTTCTAATCCCTGAACATCTCCGTTATAATTGCTTTTCATATATAGACTTAAGGTAGTCGGACTTTTATTAATACCTCTTGCAATAGTTGAAGCATCTAATTTTTCTGTTTCTAATAAAGTTCTAATTTTTTGTTGAAGTCCTTTGTCATAAATGTTTTTTTCCGTTGTCATATTGTCCTCTCCTTATATAAAATATTCCTGTTTCTTAGGCAGATATAAATGAGCATTTTCATATCCTGTTATTTCATATTTTTTCTTTTTTTCTCTTTTTTCTTCAATTTGAATAACATCTTGATTTTTTGCCCAAGGCAAATCATCAAACGGGTTATTTTTTCCCATTAAAGTCTTTGTTTTCTTTAGACTATCTTTAATTAATTTGTTTTGTTGTTTTTGAGCCTGTTTTAAAGTAAAAATGTCATTGGCGGAACCGAAATATTTAGCCATAGCATTATATTTAATAACTGTTTCAGCTTCGCCAATATATTCGCCTTTTAATGAATATATTTTTAATTTTGAAATGTCAAAAAGACTGTATTTAACAACAACTTTATCGTTTATTCCGTATAAATTATTTCCGGTATATTCATGTCCTAAAAATTTAATTGTGCTGCGGCGAAGTGTTCTAATTTCTTCTTTCATCATAAGTTCATCAAGCATATCAATATTAATGCCTGTGCCTTTTCCTTCATTAAAAACTTCATCAATAGTTTTGTTTTTTATTTTTTTATGTGGTTTAGAACGGTAATATTTAAGCCATTCTTCAATTATTAATTTCGCTTGCTCAATCGTTGGAATTTTATCATTTTTATGAAGTTCTTTATGAAAATTTTCGTTCCTTTTTAAGTGTGCCGGCTGTTTGGAAATCGAACTTCCTATATATGAACTAATTAAAGGTGGACAGCTTTTTACAAATTCCCCGAAAGACCTTTCAACTATTTTGGCTTTACCGTTGTAAGGCTTTGCAAAAACTGTTTTTATTCCTAAGTTTGCATAAATTCCTTTGAAATTTGAATCTTCAAAACTGTTGCACCCTGTAAAATATTCACCTCTAAAAGCTCTGCCATTATCCATATAAACGACTTTTGGGAATTTACCAAGTCTAATGATTGCATTTCTTAATGCCGAAGAAATACATTGAGTATTTTCCGTTAGCATTATTTCATATCCGACAAAATCTCTGCTATACCAATCCTGAAAGACAACTAATATTGCTCTTGACGGCTTTCCAGTAAACGGATTAATAATCATAAAATCAAGTTTGTTTCCGTCTGCGACTAAAATATCACCGACTTGTAAAAAGGAAATATCTCTTCTGATTGAAGGTACTACTTTATCTTTAAGAGCCTTTTCCCCTTCTCTTGCTAAAACTTCAAAATCATAATGATTGATATTTATATGTTTTGCAAAACGTCTAAAAGTTGCTTCAGACTTAATGTCTTTACCAAGTTTATTAAATTTATATTTCAATAAATTGTAAGCTGTACTCAAATCAAGTCGTGCATCGTTATAGTATAACTTTATAAATTCTTGTTTTTCTTCATCGGACAAGCTTGTACTTAAAACATATTCGCCACTATATTTATAATTATTTATTAATGAATAAAAGTCTTTATTATTATCTTCATAAGTCTTTTTCCAACGGTACAAGCTCCCTATTGATATTTTTCCTACCGTATCTAAAAGTTTTTTTGATATTAAACAATTATTAAAAGCTGTTATAAATTCTTTATCAGCAGTTTTTTTGTCTGTTTTTTCTTTTCTGTAATCAATCCAAATGTTTATAATATCAACTTTTGATAATGCTATTTTTTTTGCATTGTCTGGAACTATTTCTTTTTCAAAAGAAATGGAACTGCTTCCAGTTGTAGTTAAAGCAGTCCCAAATATGGGGAGGGTTATCTCCCCAATGTTACTACTATGGAGGTTTCCATGAATTTTCTCTTGAAGTTCTTTTTCTAAAGATGAAAAAAGAATTTCATATTTTTGTCCGTTTTTACCGCCAGCACTAGAAACAATACGATAAATATATTTGTTTTTTTTGCAACATCTTTGCAATTTGCGTTCCAAAATGCCCGTATATACTGAAATTTCTTTTATTGATAAATATGTATAGTTGTCAATTATTTTCTTCATCACAAATCCTAATTAAAGAACACTAATAAAGCTCCAATAAACATAAATGTTAAATATAAGAGTGTTATCCCTGTGAAAAACAGGACAGCACCTATTAATAAAAAGATCGTTCCCAAATCTTTTCTACTCATTAACAGAGTTCCTCCAAATTATCAAATTCATAAGTAACCGCAACAGAATTTAAGAGATTTTTTAATTTGTTGAAAGAATTTTCATCACCGTTTAAAGTATTTTTTAAAAATACTTTTGCTTTTTCAAACAGTTTATTTCCTTCTTCATTAACTCCTAAAATTTCTTTAATATGTTTTAAAATAGAAGGATTATGAGTTTTTCCATATATGATATTATAAACAGCCTCATAAAGAACACCTAAATCGCTTGCTATTTGTTTTTGAGTAAGTTCTTTTCCCAGTAAAAGATTTTTTATTTTTCTTATATCTTCTTCTTTTGTTGTTGCAATTCTTTTGGGTTCAGATTTTTGGGCGGTAAAATTTCTCTTTGAGTATTCATTTTTTAATTTTTCTTTAATAATTTTTGTAGCCCATTGTCTGAATAATATTTCTCTTTTTGAATTAACTCTACACCCGACATAAATTATTGCATCAAGATTGTAATAGCTCATGTTGTACTGTTTACCGTCTTTTGCAGTTGTCGAGATTTCCTCTGTAACTGAATTGTTATCAAGTTCACTTTTTTTAATAAAATTTTGAAGATGTCTCGATATTCTAGATTTATCAACACTAAATAATTGTGCCATTTGTTTTTGCGTAAGCCAAACATCATCTTCTATTTGTGTAACCTCAATAGTATTGTTGTTATCGATTTTGTAAGGTAACAAGTTGTAATTTTTTGTTTCTTGTAAATTTGTCATAATTTTCTCCTTTTTTATATTCCTAATTTTTCTTTTAACCAGTTATCAACTTTTGAAATTTTGCTTAAACCATAAAAAGAGCGAGATACGGCAACAGTTGATATTTTTAAATCGTTCGCAATATCAATTTGTTTAAATCCGTTAATTTTAAGCAAATATGAAATTTTAGCAGCTCGCTTAATATTTCTTTTATTATTATTGTCTTGTAACTTTTCTTGTGATTTCATGTAATTACCTTTCGTTTATAAAATAACTCTACATGTGAATTATACAACATTAAATGTGAATAAGTCAACAAGATTTTGTGAAAAAATGAAATTTAAAGATTTACAACCTAAATTAGCAAAAATATTAAACAGAAAAGTCACTCAGCAAGAAGTTGCTGATGCTTTGGAATTGGATAGGTCAAGTGTTAATAAATATATAAATAGTGACAAAGAAATAAATTCAGTTCAAAAAATTAGAGTTGAACAATTTTTTGAAATTAATTTAGATACGGAAGAAAACTATAATTCACAAGATATAAATATAAATATGCCTGTACGTGGAGATATATCAGCTTCTTTAGGTGCAGGAAGCTTTGTTAATTGCGAAACCGTAACAGAATATTTTCCCCTGCCAAAAAGTCTTATGAAAAAAATTGGAGCTTCACCAGAACATAGCTGTATAATTAATACTTCGGGAGAAAGCATGTATCCTACAATAATTGGCGGTCAAGATTTAATTATGATTGATGAATCAAAAAAAGAAATTTTTGACGGAAAAATTTATTTAATAAGAATGGATAATTCTTTATTTGCAAAAAGACTTCAAAAATTACCACAGAATCGAATTAAGGTTATTTCAGATAATCCGGATTACGATTCTTATATAATTGACCTTAAAGATGAAAGTGTTGATTTTGCTGTAATTGGTAAAATAATGTGGATTAGTCGTATATTATAAAGGAGTAAAAATGCCAACAATATTTAAGTGGTTTTTTAAAATATTAGGTGTCATCATACTGTTAATTATAATTATACTTATATACTTATTGAGGGAAAAACAGATTCTTGGGTATTAAATAAAGGTTTTGAACTTTGCAAATAATTTTGTAAAAGTTATTTATATATATAATATAAATGACTTGAATACTTAATTGTTTGCCCAATCAAGTAAGCACTTCGTACCCTTAAATGAAAATCGAAATAATTTGTAAAAGATATCCTAGTAGAAGTAGGGTATCTTTTATTATTTGTTTTTTCATTCTCTCACCTCCTTTCCGCCTCAATTCTTCGTAAATTGTCTGTGACGGTGAGGTGTGGTACTTACCCCTGTTTAATTTTCAATGTTCCTTCTTCTGTTATCATAACACATGACTTTTAAAATAAAAAAATTGGCGGTATTCTGCTACATACCGCCATAAAAAATTAGGAATATGAAAGTACAAATATTATTAAAGAAAAAGACGGCAGAATACTGCCGTCTGCTGTGTGTATTATGAGGACACAATATGAAATTACGGTCAGTTTTATATTTTTATCTTGGAATTTCGCTATTCAATTGTCAATGTACAAATATTAAGGCTTAATTTGAATTAAAATGGAAGTTCATTTCCTGCAATTTAATCGCTATATAGTTTAAAATATTTGATAATTTTAGTAAAAAACTAATTAATTTTTTCATATTAACCTCCAAAAACCTTTTTATTAACTTCTTTTTCAAGTAAAATTTCTTTCAATTTTATGTATAAATCAGCTTGTAACAGTTCCTTTTGATGTTCGGATATACGCATAAATTCTCTTTTTGGCAAAAACATATTAGCTGTAAATTTTTTACCAAGTTTACTGGTTTTGCTGACTTTGCCTTTAAAGCCAAAATTATGAGCTGCTGCATAAACTATATTTGTGCCGACTCCGGCTTCATTTGCGTTAGAATAAGCTTTAATACTTCTTCTTAGAACGCCTTCTAAATTAAGAATTCTGCCTGAACCTCTGCCCATTTGCAGTCTTCGTTTTTTCCATGATTCGCTCCACGGCTTCCAT
>CANQZO010000066.1 GCA_947628355.1 Candidatus Gastranaerophilales bacterium
CCCGTTGCTATAAGGGTTCCATCGTGCGAGTTTATCTCGACGGGGATTAAAGATAATACGGATTATTCCGTTTTGAATAAATATAAAACGGAAATTCAAGGCAGTGAAATTGCTATAATCGCAGTTGGGTCTTTCTTTGCTCTTGGGGGAAGATTAAGAGAATATTTAAAAGCAAAGTTAAATATAAATGCTACTTTAATAAATCCGAGATTTATTACGGGATTAGATATTGACCTGCTTGAAAATCTTAAAAGCAGCCACAAACTTGTTGTGACGCTGGAAGATGGTGTATTATCAGGCGGTTTTGGAGAGAAAATCTCAAGATTTTATTCAAATTCCGATATTAAAGTTCTTAATTTCGGAGCTAAAAAAGAATTTACAGACAGAATACCGCTTGAACAATTATATATCCGCTATCATTTAACGGAAGAACTAATGACAAAAGATATAGAAAAATGTTTAAATTTAGATAAGGTTTAACATATGTACACAATTAAAGAAGTATCGGAGAAAACGGAAATATCTGAGCATACCTTAAGATTTTGGGCAAAAATAGGGTTTTTTCCGTTTGTAAAACGTGATAAAAATAACATCAGAATATTTGAAGATGCTGATATTGAATGGGTAAAAATAGTTAAGTGTTTAAGAGGTGTCGGCATTGATAATAAGTCAATTAAAAAGTATATTGAGCTTTGTATCAAAGGTGATTCTACAATAAAAGAGCGATATGATATTATAAAAAGGACAAAGGAAAAAGCACTTCTGCAGCTTCAAGAACTAAATAAACAGCTTGAGTTATTGGATTATAAGGAAAAGTATTATAAAGACCTTATAAAAACAAACTCAAAAGATATTTGGAATCCGATGAACAAGTAAAAGTAACAAGGAGGATATTATGAAAGTATTATTATTAAACGGTTCACCGCATGAAAACGGTAATACATTTTTAGCATTAAGTGAAATAGCAAAAACATTAAAAGAAGATGGAATTGACTCTGAAATATTTTATATAGGAAAAGACCCTGTAGCCTCTTGCAGGGGCTGCGGCGCGTGTGCAAAACTTCAAAGATGTGTATTTGATAAAGACAGAGTTAATGAATTTGTTAATAAAATGGTTGATGCGGACGCTTTAATAGCGGGTTCGCCCGTACATTATGCAGGTGCAACAGGTTCAATTACTGCATTTTTGGGCAGAGCATTTTTCTCGGGCTGGCGTTCGGGTAAAGATGTATTCAGACTTAAACCGGCTGCTGCTCTTGCTGTTGCAAGACGCGCGGGTACAAGCTCTACTTTAGACCAATTAAATAAGTTTTTTGGAATTTCTCAAATGCCTGTAATTTCCGGCAGATATTGGAATGATGTCTATGGTCAGACTTCCGGAGAGGTAAATGAAGATTTAGAGGGTCTGCAGAATTTAAGATTTTTGGCAAGAAATATGGCATACTTCTTGAAATGTAAGGAAACCGCTAAAAATGCGGGTATTGAACCGCCTAAAGAAGAAGATGTTACTTTTACTAATTTTGTCAGATAAACCTCAAGCAATATGATATAATTTAGTACATGATAACATTTTTAGTCGGATTATTTATTTTACTTATCGGGTATATTTTTTATTCAAGATATACCGAAAAGTGCTTCGGAATTACCCAAAATGACACCCCTGCCGTTAAAATTAATGACGGTGTGGATTTTGTTCCGCTTCTGAAACGCAAAAATATGCTTATACATTTATTGAATATTGCGGGGCTCGGACCTATTTTAGGTGCTATACAGGGAATTTTATTCGGGCCTGTTGCTTTTATATTAATCCCTTTGGGGTGCGTATTTATGGGCGGGGTGCATGATTATTTTTCAGGCATGTTGTCAGTCCGTAATGACGGAGCTCAAATAACCGAGCTTATTAAAAAATATCTTGGCAAAGGGATGTATGCGTTTTTCATTGTTGTTGTCAGTATTATGCTTTTGCTTTTGGCTTCGGTTTTTGTATACACTGCAGGTGATTTAACGGCGGAGAGGTTTTTTGCGCAATCCGATTTTTCGCTGAATAATCCCATAATTATAACAATATATGCGGTTATTGCAATTTATTATATTTTGGCAACGCTTTTTCCCATTGATAAAATAATAGGCAGGTTTTATCCTATCTTCGGGCTTTTGCTTTTAACGGGAACGGCGCTTGTTGTATTAGGTTTTATTACAAAAGGAGTGCATTTACAAAACATAGATTTTAATGCACTAAATCAACATCCGATGAGAGTGCATATATTGCCTATGTTTTTTATGACGGTCAGCTGCGGGCTGTTATCGGGTTTTCATTCCACTCAATCAACTATTATTTCAAGAACAATAACAAGCGAAAAAGACGGCAGACAGGTTTTTTACGGTATGATGTGCTTGGAGTCTTTAATAGCTATGGTTTGGGCGGCAGGTGCTATGCATGTTTATTCGTTAAACCTTGTTCCTCAAAATATGGTGGGAAGTGTTAATGTTATTAATTCAATAGCGGATGTATTTGTATTTCCTGCTTTAGCTTTTATTGTAACGGTTGCCGTTGTTATTCTTCCCATAACCTCGGGTGATACTGCTCTTAGAGGTCTTAGAATGATTTTAGGCGAGGCTTTTCATTTATCGCAGGCTCAAATTAAAAACAGGCTTTTAATTATTGTTCCCATTGCTTTTATAATTATTTCCGTAATACTTTGGGCAAAATCAAATGAAGGCAGCTTTGCTCTTGTTTGGAGGTATTTTAACTTCGTTAATCAATTAATAGCGGTTCCGACATTTTTATATGCTTCGGTATTCCTTTATAAGCGTGGTAAAAACTATTTTATGACCTTGCTTCCCGGTTTGTTTTACATATTTATAACTTTATTTTTTATCTTAAATTCAAAAATAGGATTTAATTTAGATTACACAATATCTAAAATAAGCGCAATTATAGTAACCTTAATAAGTTTATTTTTTATTTTCCGACTTTTACGCGAAGAGCAAAATTAATGCCTACTCCGTTCCTGCCTCCGTGTGTAACATAAGTTTGAGTAAAACCTGAAAATCTTTCGCCCCATATCTTTCTGACCCCTGCACCGTATAATACAAACGGTTTTACACTTAAAGCGGGGATTGTTATATCATTTGCCTTAATTTTAGCTTTGTCGGCAATATTCCAAACAAAATATGCGTTTACATAAGGCTGCCAATGGTTTTTAAGATTTCCGAAAATTTGAACCCCCGGTGCTATTTGCATTGCTTGTAAAGGTTCTGGGTCTATGTATACATTTGCCGCATTTTTATAATTAAAAGTATTTACAAGAGTGTATGACATAAGGTAGTTTGGCTGAATAATAAATTGCCCCTCGTTTAATTCCCAATTATAACCTGTTTTAGATGCAGCACCCGTCATAAACATACCGAAGTTTTCACTTCCGTACATCGTTTGTGCCTCGCACCCGTTAGAGCTTACGTTTGCCGTTAATCCCGTAAAAAAATTATTTTTGTATGCCATTGATACAGCGCCTATGGTGCCTCCGTTTTGGTAAATACTGTTGCCGTTAAAGGCTTGGTGTGACCCGTTATAAGCAAAATACGGTCCCCATATTAAATTCCAATTCCGTTTCAGCGTTATCATATCGGACTCCAGCCCGAAAAAAGAGCCGTAGGCAACGTTAGATACTTTTACTCCGTTTTTTAACGGTACCCTTTCAAGTATTGTATAAGGGCGAAACCAGGCGCATTTATTGTCGATTTGTTCTATTTGAGAAGTTAAAACCATATTTGTCGAGGCATATCTGTTGCGGAATTTTAATGAAAGCCTTTGTTTATTTGTTAAAAGCATATACATATCCATTTTTCTAAACGCTTCTTCATAAGAATTTAATTGAGTTAAATACCCGCCTAATTGTGCCGCTACTTGCGATACATATATAGCGGGGTTATATATATCAGCGCCTTCAAGTCTTTCAAAAACAATTAATCCGTTTTCTTTGTCGTAGTAGGTATGATATTTATATACGGGGGAATTAACAACATCCCCTGCCGTATAAATTATTGAGTCTTTTAATAATTCATATACGCTTTGCTCGGTTTCATCACTTATCGGTGCTACTGTAAATCTTTTTACATCCGTTGTTGTCATTAGTTTTATATCCGAAATATCAATATTAAAGCCGTTGGAATTAAATGAATCTGCACTGAATGTATCAACTGTCGGTTCTTCAAAACTGCCGTCAAGTTTCAAATCCATATTTTTATGCAGGGTCAAATTTCCGAAATTTGTATTGTGAATACTGTCATCTCTTAAATCAACCGTTCCGCCGTAGTAATTAAAATCAACGGTATTATCAAAATTACCATAGCTTGTGCCGTCTGAACTTTGAATAGGCTTTAATACTCCGCCGTACATATTTATTGTATTTCCCGATACTTCGTTAGTTAAAATAACATTTCCGCTTCCGTTTTGATTAATATTTATATTTGAGTTCTTGTAATAACTTGTATTTCCTCCGGATATTTTATCGTTAACAGTAATATCATAATCGCCCGCATTAAGATATACCGTTCCGTTATCGTTATGTATAGCGTTAGAGCCCGTCATATCCGTGTTTCCCGAAAATGTTATTTCGCGCTCATCCGATGTTAAATTAATCGTGCCTCCGAAATTATAAATAGCTCCGCCCCTGCCCTGTGAAGTGTTGTTTTCAAAATTACCCGATAATTTATTAATACTGCCGTAGTTCATAATGGCGCCGCCGCCTATATAATCCCCGCTTTCAGTCGTATTGTTCCCTTTAAAGTCGCCATTTATGCTGTCTATAGAGCCTAAATTCATAATGGCACCGCCGCCTGCAGCAGCCGAATTATCTTCAAAATCGCCTTCTATTTTGCCCATATTTGAAAAGTTATAAATAGCTCCACCTATTCCCTCATGAGATTGATTGCCTTTAAAATAAGCATTTGTTTCTTTGATGTCGCCAAAATTACATATAGCCCCGCCCGTGCTTTTTTCAGTTGAATTATTATTAAAACTTCCCGATAGTGAATTTATTGTTCCCTCATTATAAATCGCACCTCCGTTATTGTAGGCGCTGTTATTATTAAACTCTCCCTTTACTTCTCCTATATTAGAACCGTTTACGACAACACCTCCGTCTTCTTCCGAGGAGTTTTCAATAAAATTCCCGTTTAAAGTATCAATATGACAGCCTGAACTGTTATTAACAACTCCGCCCTTTCTGCTGTGGAAATCTTTTACAGTTATATCTTTTAAATTCATTGATTGATTTTCTTCCAATGTAAACCCTGAGCATCCGCAGCCGTTTATTGTGTGGCCTTGACCGTCTAATGTCACACTTTTTTTAGCGGGGCAGCCTATGGCACAATTTGCTTCCATATCGGAATTTAATTGTATTTCGCTGTCTCCCTCAGGTACTGACAGATTTTCTATCAGCTCATCATAGTTATTTACTTCAACTCCAAAAGCGCTTATTTGTATATTTAGCAAAAGAATTAGCACTAAAATAATTCTTTTTAACGGCATAATTTTTTTCCGAATCTAATCTAGTGTCGCACTTTGCCGCCGACTGTCTTGAAATTTCTTTTCGCTCGGGATAGTCGCTCGCTCGACTTCGTCTTGCACTCGCTTTACCCTCGCTTACCGGACTTGCGTCCGTCCGAAATTCCGCTCATCGTCGCCGTACAAGTGCTCAGACTTCACTTCGTTACGCATACAAGCTCGCAAAGCTCATTCTTCGCTTGCTCGTTTTGTAACCTTTTAAAGTTGTCACTCCAAAATTTCGCTCTCTTAAATTTTCCTTTCTCTCGGGCAAGTAGTTCGCTTCGGGCTTTGCCTTTCCGCTCACTTTGCCCTCACATTCTCGGGTTCACTTGCTTTCGCTCGATTTCACCCTACGGAAAATTTTAAACCAATTCAGATATAAATCTTTAAACAGTGCTTTTCATCCCTTTAGGCAGTGTCTTTTAGAATATACTTTTACAGCCGGATTAGTTATTGTATAATGTAAGTAAATTTGAATAATTTATTTATACGAGTTGAGGTAAATAATGAAAAAGTATTTTGCGGTTTTTATATCAATTTTATTTATGTTTTTAAATGTAAGTCCATGTTTTGCATTGACTAAATTGTATTATGTGGAAAATGTTAACAAGTCTTCCGCTGCAAAGCTGGTTGAAAATGTTTTAACCGAAAAAGAATATACAATTAAGAAGAAAGACCCTTATTATGCTGTTTCAATAGATGAACCGATTAATTATTCCATTATTGTTTTACAGCAGGACGGAAATAATTTGTATTATTACTACAATTCAAATAATTCAAAAAAGAATGTAAATAAGGCTATAATTAAGTATTTTAAGACTCGCGATTTAAACTGTGAAGAAAGAGAAAATGAACAATTACTCCAAAATTTTGCAAGTATAGCTCAAAGAACATTGACGGGCGAGAAAAAAACATACTCGTTTAAAGACCCGCAGCCTCAGGTTCAAAATGTGCAGACAGTTAATGCACCTAAATCATCTACTACTTTAAAGGGGTTTGTAGGGAAAACAGGGAAAGGCGATACTCTTGATATATATATTCAAAATGCAATAAATACGGCTACTGCGAGTGTAGGCGATGCTGTAATGGGAGTTTTGCAGACAGATTGGAAAACTGCTGATAATCATGTAATTGCTCAGCAGGGAAGTTTATTGGAGGGGCGGATAGTTAAAGCTCACGGTGCTCAAATAGGTATGAGAAACGGACTTGTTGAGTTGGTATTTAATAAATTAACTACTCCCGACGGTAAAGTTTATGACATTCTAACAAAAGAAGTAGAATTTAACGTGACAAACGAGGGAGTTGTAAAAGAAAAAGTCAGCAGTGTTGCGGTTGCAGCTGTGACGGGTGCTGCGTTGGGTGCATTATTCGGCTTGCTCGGAGGCGGCGGAGCTTCTAATGTATGGCAGGGCGCTGCAGTAGGTGCAGGTATCGGCGGAGGCGGAGCGGCGATTTTAGGTGCTGCCGAAAAAGGTATTGATGCGGAAATTCCTGCTTATACTCAAGTGCAGGTTGTGTTAAAAAATGATGTTGATGTTGTTATTAACTACTAGGAGATATCAATGGCATTTACCATAGTTACTAAAAATTCCGAAAAAACTTTTAATGATAAAGAACTCGTTAATATTTCATCTAAAGAGGGTTATGATTATCTTGCCGACTTCGGTTTTAACTATATGCTTACCGTTAAATACGATGAAAAAACAAATAAATGTACGGTATTAAATCAATTTCACTGTGATAAGATTTTATTTAAAGGTGACCCGCTGCCCGATACATTGGATGTTGATAAAACTTGCAGGCTTTTAATTAAAGATTCCGATGATTTCATACAGATAAAATTAAATGCTCAGCCTGTTAAAGTAAAGCCTGAAAGTAATAATGTTAAACTTGAAGCTGAAAAATTTACCGAGGCTGATGTTGCCGATGTATACGGAAATAAAGTCAATGCTTCGGCTAAATTAAAACTTGAAAAAAGAAAATCCGAAATTGAAGCAGCCCGCGTTGCTATTACCAAGCAGGTTTACTATCATATTAACGACTTAACCCGCAAATTATCAATGAATTCAAAGGCGGGAATTGTGCTTCATATCGCTTTATTACTGGTTTCGGTAATATTGGCATTCGGATGTGCAAATTATTTTGCGGGACTTGAACTTAAACAGACTGAAAATATAATTCACATGCCTATTAACGTTAAAATTATCTTGGTATTTTCGGCATTAATATATGCCGCAGGGCTTGTTTTAAAACAAGGAGTTTTCTTATATTTTCAAAACAAAATAAATTCCTTATCCGTAACCAATAAAATCGGTGAAAAACTTATGCTCGGATTTTCAACAATACTGTTTTGCGGAATATATTTAATAAATTTACTTTACTATTTAACCCCCGAGTCAATGCCGTTTTTTGCGGTATTTATGTCGTTATTTTTTACTGTTATCGGTGCAACGCTTGCTGTTGCCTGCGGTTATTATAAAAATAATAACGTGGAAATTTCTAAAGAGCTCAATAAATATGAGTACAGGGAGGATTTTGAAGCGGTTGTCAGAGAGTACCGCCACTGGATTGAGATGTATATTAATTCTTTAACCAATTCAAAAATTAACAATATAAAAGATACCCTCTTTAATTTACAATTAAAATCGGCAGGCGAGATATTGCTTGGAGTGCTTACCGCGCCTTTTCTTGCTTACGGGGTATCTAATACTCTTGCAATGTGTTTCCCCGAAGCTGCAGGGTGGATAAGAATTTCCAGTCTAAAATTCAGCCCCGTATTTTTAACTCTGGCTTCTTTAATGATTATTTTTGCATTCTTTATGTTTGTTAACGGATTTTTGTGCAGTAAAAAAATACAGGCATCCAATGTAATAAAAAATGACGGATTTAGTAATTATCTTCAGCACGGTGTTGAAATATACGGTTTGCAGGGCATAAAAAGAATTGATACCGATATGCGCAGGTCTTTTATTATCGGACTTTGTGTTATTTTAATAGAATTTACCATGAATATTTCATATTTTATGCAGGAAATGGGCAGCGAGATTTCGGGCATGTTGTTGAGCTTTTTAGGTGCGCTTGTGCCTACGGCGCTTTTAATTGCTGAAACTTATATGCTCTCAAAACTTAAATTTGAAATTGAATCGGGTAATGAATTACTGGCTAAAATAGAAAGATAAATTGTGCAAAGAGCTTTTTTTATTGGATTAATAGTTATTTTAGTTGTTTTAACAATAGTATTATGTACTGTTAAGCCTAAAATGCACAAAAATATACTTATATATAACTCTGAATATCAAATAGCTTTACAGGAAGAAGAAGCACCAAAACCTGTGGTTGAAAGGTCTGTTGAAGTTATAAACAAAACTGTTGATACAATTAAGCAGGATGTACCTCAAAAAAAACTTAATCAGCAAATAAAAAATGACAATAAAACAGTTGTTAAGCAAACGGTGCAGGTAAAATCCGAAGTAAAAAAAACAAATGTAAAACCCGTCACTGCTTCGCCTAAAGTTGTTAAAGAGGTAAAACAAACTCCCGTAAAACAGGAAATTAAAAAAACTAATACTGTTGCAAATAAAGTGCCTCCGACTAATACAAAAAATCAAGTTCAAAACAATCAAAATTTTGAACAGAAAGAGGACATTGTAAAATGGAATAAATGGCGCTCGGATATTCAAAATCAAATTATGCGCGATGTTAAACTGCCTATGATTCAAGAGGGAATTATCTTTAAATTTTCTTTTGATGTTGATAAGTATGGTAAAATATCAAACGTAAAGACATGGTCGGAAAATTCCATGTATACTCCTTACGCTATACAGTATATTGCACCTGTAATATACTGTATAGCGTAAGGAGTATACATGGAATTTTCCTTACGCTA
>CANQZO010000067.1 GCA_947628355.1 Candidatus Gastranaerophilales bacterium
TAACGTATGATTTTCCGCCTTGATGTCTATATACACTGCGCCATTTTTTGCCCGTAGCAAATCCGCCGCCGCCTCTGCCTCTTAAGCCTGAATCTTCGATTTCTTTTATTACATACTCTTGGTCGTTTATTTCAAGGACTTTTGATAGAGCGCTATATGCGCCTGCTGCTATTGCTTCATCCAAACTTTCGGGGTTTATAATTCCGCAGTTTTTCATTGCTGTTCTTGTCTGCTTTGCATAGAAATTCATTTCTTCGTTATTTACGATTTTTTTGTTTAATGCAGGGTCTACATATAACAAACGCTCAACTATGGTATCATTTTTTAATGAGTCATAAATTTCCGCGACATCTTCTTTTTTTACGTGGACGTATGTTAATTTTTTGTCGGGAACAACAACTAAACAGCCTTGTTCGCAAAAACCTATACAGCCTGTAGGTATAACGCTCATTTTTACTTCGTTTGTTAATACGTCAGCGTCAGCACCTAATCTTTTAAATTCTTCTATAAGTTCAAGCGCTCCGTTTGCTATACAGCCAGTTGACGCGCATACAAGAATTCTTCTTCCCTGTTTTTTTATTAATTCTTGAGCTTTTGCCTGCTCTTGTTTTATATCTACCGTTAATTTTACTTTTTCCATATTACACGTTCTCTTTCAATATTGTGTCAATAACAATTTCAACCGCGTCAGGTGTCATTTTCGGATATATTTTTCCGTTTATTACCATTGCGGGAGCTAAACTGCAAGCACCTAAACAGCTTACCGTTTCAAGTGAAAACATACCGTTTTCCGTTGTCATTTTTCCGTCTTTTAATTGTATTTTTCTTTTAACGGCTTCTAATACAGGCATTGAACCTCTAACGTGGCAGGCTGTTCCGTCGCACACTTTTATTTCATACTTACCTTTCGGTTCTAATGAAAACTGTGCGTAAAATGTTGCTACTCCGAATACCGTTGCAGGCGACAATCCCTCTACTTTTGAACCTATGTATGTCATTGCTTCTTCGGGCAGGTATTTATATATTTCCTGTACTTTTTGAAGCATAGCGATTAAATATGACTTTTCTCCGTCATAACTTTGGATTATTTCATCCAATTTCCCTTTATCTATTACGGGAGCTGATGTTGTCATTATCTCTCTCTCCTGTTCACTAATATACTCGTTATAAATTATACCATTCACATATTTTTTCTTTAAGTTTTACCCGTTACAAATTGTAAATTTTTATTTTTTGTTACTAAGCAATTTTTCCGCTTCTTTTTTCATGTTTAAAATTTTGTATGTGTCAGAGCAGTCTTTCTTGATTTCATAAGAATTTGGTGCTGTCTCAAGAGCCTTTTTTATGTATTTTACTGCTTCAGATTTATAGTATATCCGTCCTTTTGAATATGCTTGTGCGTATGCAAGTGCTATATTTGTGTATATTTTTGCATTATTAGGGTTTACGATTATTGCCCGTTCAAAATATTCGGGCGCTTTTTTCTCATCTGTTTTTAAGCATTGACTTCCTTTTAGTATATTTTGCATTGAATCATAAGGATATTCTTCATCAGATGACGACATTTCCGAATTAATCTGCATTTCATTCGGGTATTTTTCGTATTCTTTTTCTGATTTTATAAAATATTCTTTTGATTTGTTTTCGTCTTTTAAACTCTGTGCATATTTTTTATAGATTTCTCCCGAAAGCAAATAACTTTTATATTCACCTGCGCTTTCTATTTCCATTATTGCTTTTTCGTATTCACCGATGTTTTTATATATAACTGCTCTTAATTTGTTATATTTTCCTCCTTTTTTATCGGCGAGCTTTAATGCTTTTTCGTAGTATTCTTTTGATATTTCTTCATTGTCTGTTTGCTTGTATAGTAATCCCATTGCGGAATACAATTTTGCAAGTTCATATTCATCAGTATCTTTGTTATTTTCTTTTAATTTTTTTGCAAGATTGTAATAATCAAGTGTTACGTCGGTATTCTTGTAATAGTCCGAATTTATATATCCCATCATTGCATAAATATCCGATGATAATTCTTTATCGGGATGTTTTTCTTTTTCTATTATATTTAGCGCTTCATTGCAGTACTTTCTTGCGTTTTTATAGTCATTTAATTCAAATACGACCGTACACATATTATAGTAATTTTGTGCCGTTTTCTCCTCGTTTAAATTTTTATTGTATTCAATGTATGCCTTTTTATAGTCAGACTTTAATATATCTTCGTTTGTTCCCTGCGCATTTACTCTTAAAGTACACAATAAACATAAAATTATTAATATTATTTTTTTCATTTTTTTTCCTCTCTTTTTAATTTAATCATAAAAATATTCACATTTACTATATGATTATTCTTGTTATTGATATACAATTGTTTTAACAAGGAGCAGGATTTATGAAAAAAATAATTTTGAGCTTAGTTTGTGTATTATTTATTTATAACTCGGCTGTTGCAGAGCCTACGGTATATGATGATAATTATGTTGAAAATCCCAATTATGTTTTAGGTAATCAATATCTGGCAAATTCTCAATTTTCATCAGCTATTACGGAATTTAAAAAAGCCATAAGAACAAATCCTGCGGATAAGTCGGCGCTTATCGGATTATCAAACGCTTATAATATGCGCGCTCAATATTATAATAATACGATAAAGGCTACAGATAATGCTATTTCGGATTTAAAATCGGCTATATTCTATATTAAATATTTTTATACGGAAAATGATGCTTCGCTTAATCAGTCGGTAGCAGCAATGGAGAAAAACTTAGCACTTCTTGAAAGTGCTTCAAAACAGCCAGTTACATCTTCAGTCAGATTAAATAATGCAAAAACATTAAGAACAAAGGGTGAATTTGCAGCTGCGGGATATGATTATTACAAACTTTTGAATGATACAACATATAAAGCTCAAGCAGCTTATGCGTTAGGCGACATTTATAAAATTTTAAATCAGCCTAAAAAGGCTTTAAGTATGTATAATACGGCACTTGCTTTTAACCCGAATGACAGCGAGCTTCATCTTAAATTAGCAAGAACTTATGAACAGCTTAATGATTATACCGCTTCTTTAAAAGAATACACGGTTGCACTTGAAAGTTCGTCGGAAAGCGAGGATATTTTAGGCTCTCTTGAAAAAATCTGGCAGAAAAAAGTTGATGAAAATCCCAATGACGCTGAAAATCATGCTAATTTGGGTGTTATTTTGCAAAAGGAAAAGCGTTATATGGAGGCTCTGCAGGAATACAGATGTGCCGAAGTTCTTAATCCAAATGATATTAATACTAAAATCAATATAGGTACATTGTGCCAAGAACAGAAAAAATATGATACTGCAATTTCTGTTTATGACAGTATTCTTAAACTTCAGCCTCATAATGCTTCCGTTATGGTTTATAAAGCAGAATGTCTTGCAGAATTAAACAAAAATTCCGACGCTATTGATTTATACAAGACGGCACTTTCTCTTGAGCCGAATAATGCTTCAATAAAAGCTAAGATGTTTGAATTGCTGAAAAAGACTATGAGCGCGGAACAGGTTATTGCGTATATTAAAGCTAATATGCCTGATTTCACAATGGATGCGGATTCTTATTATCAATTTGCTTATGACCTGCATAAAGCTAATAAAATTGACGATGCAATTACTTATTACAATGAAACAATAAAACTAGACAATAAAAAAATTGACGCATATATCAATTTGTCACAGGCATACAGACAAAAGGAAAATTATTCCGAGGCTTTAAATGTTATTAAAAAAGCGCAGGCTATTGCACCTGAAAACAAACTTGTTAATGAACAATATGACATTGTAATTAAGGATTATACTGCAAATAATTTTACTTTAGCTTCTAATGCTTTTGAAAGCGGAGAATATGAAAAAGCTATTGCGGAGTATAAAAAAATTACCCCTCCCACTGCTGATTCTTATACGGGAATTGCGGCAGCATATCAAGCGTTAAACAATAATACAGAGGCTGTTAATTATTATAAAAAAGCGTTGGAGTTAAGCCCTAATAGCTCTGATTTGCCATATTATATTGCTTCAATATACTTAAATATAAATGATTTAACTTCTGCTAAACAGTATGCAAAAATGGCGGTTTCAAGGAATCAATCAAATAAACAGGCAAAAGATATTCTTACATATATTGAAGAAAAAGAAGCTGATGATATTATAACTAAAGCAATTTCTTTATATGAAGGTAAAAAATACTCTGAAGCCGTTGAGCTTTTAACTAAAATAATTAATACAAATACAAATAATGCAAGTGCATATTATTACAGAGCTATGTGCTACGACGAACTTAAAAAATATGAAAATGCAATTAGTGACTATAAATCAACACTTAAATATTCTTCCGATATGAATATTGCTTATTATTCGCTCGGAGTTGATTATGACGCACTTAAAAATTATAAGGCTGCCAAAGAAAATTACAAGAAATATATTGAATTAAACAGCGAAGATAATGACTATAAAAAGTATGCACAAAGCAGAATTGATGAGATTGAATAATGCAAAAAACACTGCCTCACTGCATTAATATAGGTAATGTGAAAATAAACAGTTTGGTTTCGCTGTCTCCGCTTGCCGGAATTACTGATTTTGTTTTAAGAAAACTGATAAGAGAGTATTCTCAAGACTGTTTGCTTATGACGGAAATGATAAGCTCCGAGGCGCTTGTGCAAAAAAGCGAAGCAAATATTACATTTACAAATCATAAAGAATCACCCGTATCATTTCAAATTGAAGGGCATAAGCCCGAGCTTATGGCGCGCAGTGCTAAAATACTTGAAAATAAAGCCGATATAATAGATATTAATATGGGGTGTCCGATAAATAAAATCGTAAAAGGTCAAGACGGATGTTCTTTAATGAAAAACCCCGAACTTGCAAGAGATATTGTTATTGCGGTTAAAGAGGCGGTTGATGTTCCCGTTACTTGTAAGTTCCGTTTAGGCTGGTCGCAGGACAGTAAAAATTTTATTGAGTTTGCTCAAATTATGCAGGAAGCAGGTGCGTCTGCTGTTACCGTTCATGCCAGAACCCGCTCGCAGTTATACTCGGGCAGTGCCGATTGGAGTGAACTGGCTTTTTTGCGCGGAGAAATTGATATACCTTATTTTGCTAACGGAGATATTGTTTCACCCGAAACGGCATTAAAATGTCTTGAAATATCCAAAGCTGACGGAATTGCAATAGGCAGAGCCGCTATGGGTGATTTATCGCTTTTATATCGTACGGATAAATATTTAAAAGAGGGAATACTAATACCTGAGCCGGATTTAAACGAAAAAATATCTATGATAAAAAGACATCTCGATGAGGAGATTGCTTTTAGGGGATGTGAAAACGGAATTAAATTTTTCCGTAAATTTTATCCTTGTTATATCAAAAATATTAGAGGCGGTGCTGATTACCGTCATCGATTGGTCACGGAATTAAACTATGATAATATTTTAAATATTTTGAAAGAAATATTGCATAATGGACAAGAATAAAAAATTTTATGTATATATAATTTTAACCGTAAATAACAAACTATACTGCGGTTATACGGATGACGTAGAACACCGTTATAAGCTCCATAAAGAAGGCAGAGGCGCAAAATTTACAAAAGCAAATAAACCCTTTAAATTAGTTTATGTGAAAGAATTTGACTCAAAAAATGATGCAATGAAAGAAGAATGCCGAATTAAAAAATTAACAAGAAAACAAAAGGAAGAATTGATTAATCTGCCTTGCGATGATTTATTTCCCTGTTAAAACATACTAAATTCACACCCGCAATAGTTTTGGCGGTAAAAATTTTCTTCTTTTGCTATTTTCATTGTCTTTAAAAATCCGTCATTTTTTTTAAAGTCATAATCTAAAAAAGTTAATTCATATTTATCCGCAAGTTCTTTAGCTACTTCAAATATTACCTGTGATTGTTTATGAGGGCTTACGGTAAGAGTCGTTGTAAAATATTTGTATTCAAGTTTAAATACTTTTAAAACAGTGTATAAAAGTCTGTATTCAAAACATCTTTTACATCTTTTACCGCGTTCGGGTTCATTTTCCAATCCTGCTATTGCATTATACCAGTCCTCTGCGCTTTGTTTTTCTACGATTAATTCAACTTTCTTTTTTTCAGCGTATTTTCTTAATTCTTCAAGCCGTCTTGTAAATTCTTCCGGCGGGAATATATTGGGGTTGAAAAAGTATAATACAGGTTCATATCCGTCTTGGCGTAGTAATTCTATGGGATATGCACTGCATACCGCGCAGCAGGCATGCAAAAGGACTTTTTTATCCATGATTTGCTTTTTCCCTGCCGCCCTGTTCGATTACTGTTTGTTTGAATTCAGGGTAGGAGTTTATTCCTGTAACTTGTTTTATTCCAATAAACATTGTAGGAGTACCCTCTACATTTTTTGTATCCGCTTCAGCTATAGAATCTTTTACTTGCTGCTTTATTTCTTCACTATTTGCGTCTATTTTTAATTTCTTTATGTCAAAATCAAGAAGTCTTGCTTTTTCAATTATTTCTTTTTCTGTTTTAGGATGTTCTTGAAACAATAAATCCGACATTTCCCAATATTTGTTTTGTTTTGCTGCCGCAAGCGCATAATATGCTTTTAAACATGAATTTTTATGCCCGCTATACTGCATATTGTGGTTGCATGTAATATCAAGAGGAACATTGTGTTGTATTACTTTTACATTTTCAAATTCTTTTACTATTCTTTGTAAATATAAATTTGCGAAGAAACATCCACCGCAGTTAAAATCCATGTATTCATGAATTATTAAATCAGCATTAGCACTGCCAAGTTCATTACCGTTAACATATTCGTTTACTTCGCCAATGGCTTTGAGCAGTTCTTGTCTTTTTGCCTCCTGAGGAGCAAGTATATTACTTATTGTTGTGTATGTTAATATCGAAGCTGCAAGTAATACCAGCATTATAAACCAGAAGGCATATCTTCTTACTTTTATTGCTTCCCAAAAATCGAAAATAGAGTCTTTTAATTCCTTAAATATTCCGCCTTTCCAATCTTTCGCGGTCAATGCAATAAGTAAATCAATAAAATATGTCATAAAGCAGAATATACATACCGAATTTATTTTAAATATAGAAATACAGCCTAAAACCATTGAAATACAAAATGATAATAATGAAATGCAAAATATATATGAAAGCGGGTTTTTAAATACTTTTAAAAATCCCAAAAATTTTAGATTTTGCAGTTTATCAACGAATAACATAAATAAGACAAATAAATATAAAAGAATACCCCAAAGCGCAAGCGGTATTCCTAAGAATTGAGAGTACGATGTTTTTGCGACGCTGTCACAATCAAATGCGTCATTTATAGCACAAATGCTCGGTGCTGCCGATTGGGCAAAATTTGCGTGATAATATACATTACATAACTCTAAAGATAGTCCTAATCCGATTAAACATAAAATTAATATTATTATTTTTTTTGTTTTACTCATTTTATCCTCTTTTACTTAAATTGTTTCATAACATCTTGAATTGTGCAATTTTCACCTGCGATTTCTTTTGCTTTCGCTATGACTTCCATATATCTTTCTTCATAAGTCGGGCGTTGTGTTTGATAAAATACTCCCGTATAAAGACCGTCGGGTGAAAACGCATATTGCATTGCATTTATTCTGTCTTCTCTGTTGTGATTTTCGGGTAAATTTTTTACCAGCTCTTTTATTTTTTCAAAAGATGACACTTTATTGTATTGAACACACGGCGATACAATGTGGATAAACGAAAATCCTTTATGCTGTAAACCTGCCGTTATTATTTCTTCAAGTTGTTTTATATCTCCGCTGTAGCCTCGTGCCACATAAGAAGCGTTAAAAGATAATGCCATTAATACGGGATTTATTCTGTCAGCCGTCCACGCATAAGGGTTGCATTTCGTAGTTGTGCCTATTCTTGAGGTTGGGGAGCATTGTCCTTTTGTCAGTGCGTATATTTCATTATCCATCATTATATATGTTATATTGGGATTTTTTCTGCCGGCATGGATAAAGTGGTTTCCGCCAATGCTTAATCCGTCGCCGTCACCGCCTACCGCTATTACGTTTATTTCGGGTCTTGCCTGCTTTAAACCTATTGCAACAGGCAGGGCTCTGCCGTGGATTGAGTGAAATCCGTATGTCGACATAAAAAACGGAAATCTGCTTGAACATCCTATCCCCGATACGATTGCCGTATTATGTGTTTCATAATTTAATTGAGCCATTGATTTTTTTAATGCGGCAAGCACTGCATGATTTCCGCATCCGGGGCACCATGAAGGTTTAACTCTGCCTTTATATTCAGATATTTCCATAATTTATCCTCTTAAAAATGTGTATGTTTATTTGTTGCAAGTGTGTATTTTTCTGCTTGCAGTTTTGATACTTTTTCTATTTCTTCATATATTTCTTCAGGTGTAAATGGTGTTCCGTCATATTTTAAGAACTCTAATACCTCCGTGCCTTTGTTAATATGCGTACAGCGTTCAACTATTGTTGATTTGAATTGGGCATTATAATTAGCTTCAATTACAATTACAACTTCTTTATTTTTTATGAAACCTTTTATCCAGTCTGTCGGCAGAGGATATAAAGTCCTTGGATATAACGCTTGAACTTTTATTCCGTTTTCTTTAGCTTTATCTATTGCCTCAAATACGGCACCCGACGTTGACCCCCAGCTTATTATTCCGATTGAGGCGTCTTCATCTCCGTAGGTTTTAGCTTTTGAAAATTCGCCCGCTGCGGTTTCAAGTTTTCTGAACCTTTTTTCAGTCATTTGTCTGTGGACTTCAGGGGCGGGGGTTGGAGCATTTTCTTCCGTATGTTCAAGTCCTGTTATTACATGCTCGCCGTATTTATCCCCCGGCGCACTTATCGGAGATATTCCGCTTTGAGTATCTTCATATCTGTTATATATTTTGCCCTCTTGCAAATCGGGCTTTTTTCTGTTGACTATTTTAAGATTTTCAATGTCAATTAAATCAACGCATTCTCTCCTCGGTCCGAGAGAAGCGTCAGAAAGAACAATAACGGGAACCTGATATTGTTCCGCAAAATTAAAAGCGTTTATTGTTTGATAAAAGCAATCTGCTACATTCATAGGTGCAAGAACTATTTTAGGACAGTCACCATGGGTTCCGTACATTGCCGCAAATAAATCGCTTTGTTCTGTTTTTGTCGGTACTCCCGTAGACGGACCGCACCTTTGAACATCTGCAATTACCACCGGTAATTCAGCCATGGACGCTAAACCGATAGCTTCCTGCATTAGAGAAAACCCCGGCCCTGAGGTTGCCGTCATTGATTTTACTCCGCCGTATGATGCACCAAGGGCATAGTTTATTG
>CANQZO010000068.1 GCA_947628355.1 Candidatus Gastranaerophilales bacterium
CTTAGTGCCAGAATAACAGAAGTTGAAAAAATATTGAAAAAACAATTTGGAATAACTATAAAATAATTTTTTATAAAGAGGCATTATTTGTTCAAATAATGCCTCTTTTTTGTTTTACATCCTAATATTTTAACAATAAAAAAAATTTTATTTGTTAAAAATCTTAATATAAATTTGTAAAAAATTAAAGTTATGTAAAAAAATTCCGATATACAAGATAGTGAATGAAAATTAGGAGAAAAAAATGTCTTACTTTGACTTTCAAAATGGTATTAACGGAATGAATCTCATAAATGGTGCATTATCATTTTTTGGGGGGGGGAATTTGTTAATGAATTAAGTGCATATTATCAAAATGACGGAGGAATATTTAATTTAAGTACAAATACACCACAAGACATATATAGCGGGGAAGAATGGGAAACTGTAGATTATACAACGAAGTCAACAGGATTTTTGGGTTGGGGGGGAGATATCGGATATTATAAATCAGAAAGCGGAATGGAGTTAAGATTTGAAATATCAGATGAAGTGGTAATAAAGAGAAATGCAAATACCGGAGAGATATTAATAGAAAACGCTAACGATCTTGAAGTAAGCGGAACGAATAAAGACGATAAAATTACAATAAGAAACAGCAGAATAAGTGACATAGAAACAAAAGACGGTAATGATAAAATAACAATATTATCATCAGTGATGGATGATTCTTGCGGAGATCACTTTAATACAGGCACAGGAGATGATACAGTAATAATAGAAGATTCGACAGTATTAGATGAAATAAATACTGGAAAAGGAGCAGACCGTATACAAGCAAGGAATGCATGGTTAAGTGAAATAAATTCGGGCGACGGGAATGATGATATTTCATTAAGAGATGTAACCGTATATCAAAATAATACGGAAGATTATACATTATATGTAAATAGCGGAGACGGAAATGACAAAATATGGGCAAATAATTCCGTAATTAATCAAATAAAAGGTGAGGACGGAAAAGATAAAATAATAATAGGCGGATATTCAAGGATAGCAGAGATATTGGGCGGAGATGATGCTGATGAAATAACGATAGATAAATCGCAAGTTACCAGTATTGAAGGGAATTCAGGGGATGACAAAATAAATATAATAAATAATTCATATGTAAACAATTTAGAGGGAAACGGAGGAATAGACAAAATAAATGTAAGAAATAATTCCGGAGTAGACGATTTATATGGAGGACTTAGTCATGATGAGATAAATATATATAAATCGAATGTAAAACGAATAGAGGGCGGAGCCGTTGCAGATATGTGGAGATGGTTTACAGGCGATGATACTGTAATTATAGATAATTCAGAGACAGGAAAAACGAATACGGGATCAGGCAAAGATACAGTAAAAGTTAATAATTCTAATACCGGAGATATAAATACGGGAAGCGGAAATGACGAAGTAGTAATTAATGAATCAAATACAGGAAATATAGAAACCGGAAACGGAGAAGATAACGTTACGGTAGAAAAATCAAGAGTAGGAAAAGTGCATACAGGTAGAGGCAATGATCAGTTGCGTTTTGTAGTTTCGTTTGGAGAAGAAGTAAGTACAGGGAATGGAGACGACAGTGTAGCAATAAGCGGTTCTGAAATAGGAAAAGTTGACTTGGGAAAAGGCAACGATGATGTTGTAGTGCAAAAATCCGAAGTAGAAGAAATAGAAACCGGTGCAGGAAATGATACTGTTGTATTGGATGATTCTGAAGTTACGACAGTAGACACAGGAAAAGGTAACGATATAGTAGACGTAAATAACGGAAGTGAAGTAGGGAAAGTAGACAGCGGAAAAGGAAAAGATGTAGTTTTCAAGGATAGCAGTTCTGAGATAAAGGAAATTGAAGAAGGAGAAGAAGTAGTAACAACGGATGATATGTTAATCAACGTAAGTAGCTTGGATGAAACAACTGCGATAGAAGCCCAAAATCTGACAAGTAGTTTAACATCACAATATTCTGACAGAGAACTAACAGCGCAAGAGCAATACTATGCATTAACAATAGATGTATTTTCGGATCAATTAGAAAGCATAAAATCGCAATATGAGAGACAAGAAAATGCTGACGGAGTAGTAGGCGATACATATAATTTTGTAAAAGGATTACTTGATGCCGGAGTAACAAAAGAAGAAGTTGAAAAAGCGATAGCCGAACAGGAAACCATGGTAAATGAATTAAAGGCGGCATTAAATAGTGAAGACAGTTCAACATTTGAAGAAGTATTTAAAAATTGGACAGGTGTTGAATACAATCAAGAAAATATATCAGAATTTTTAGAATATCAACAATTATACACATTTGCGGTTGCAGGCGAAAAAATGGTAGAAAGTTTTGCGCAAGAGGTATCGCAAGCAGGAACATTAGAGTCTGTATATAATATGTATGTGGATCATTACGGAAGTGAAGAAAAAGCGAGAGCAGAATTAAATACAGTACTAAAAGGCATTGTATTACACGGAGGAACAAACGGTTATGATACGGAAAATATAATGATAAATGAAAATAATCAAGTTTGTTATATTCAAACAAAGAATGAAATAAATACAGTCGGAACGGTCTCTTATTCGAAAACTTCAAAAGTATGTAATTTGAATGAATTTCAAAATATATTTAATTCAGAACAAAATCGAACAAAAATGCTAAAGAATTTAGTAGAAGACTATAAAACAAACTTTGAAGCAACAATGGGATACAGTATAGAAACATTGCAGGCGAAATATTCAGCAAGTCAAGTATTAGCAATGGGAACAAATAATTCATTCCAAAAATTAGCAGATGAATATTGTTTTGAGCAATCCTCAATAGAAAATCAATTTGCAAGAGCAGAGCAATTAACCGGTGTTGGATTAATTATAGTCGGCGGAGTATTATGCTTTGTCCCTCCATTATCAACGGCTGGTTCTATGATGATGAAAGCAGGAAGTTATTTTTCATTTGTAGGATCATTTGTGGATAATTCTATGGATTTAATTGACTCAGCGACATCAGAAGACGGATTATCCGAAGAAAAAGCAAAAGAGATATTTAAAGAAACCGTTATAGATGCGGCATTATACTTATCAGGACGTGCAATAAACGGAATTGCAGAAAGTGCCCATCTTGCAGCATCTGCAGAAATGGCAGCAAAAGGAGCAAGTGAAGCCTTACAAAAACTTGTTGGTTGGACAGCAGAAGTAGGAACGGATACGGCATTAAGTTTACTGTCAGATTTAATAATAACAGGTGAAATAGATCTTGCAGGCGAAGGTTTAAGTCAATTAATAGGTATATTATCAGGTATCGCAGGTGCAAAAGTTAAAGAATATAATGAATCTATAGGTAAAACTAATGTAAGTGATACAGATGTTGATACAAGGCAAAATTTTGACATAGATGGTACAACTACAAAACCAATTACAGATGCAGGTGATTATACTGATGCTAATTTCGAATCATATAAAACTGCTTCTGATGCGGAAATGGCTGGTCATGAAATGGGTCAAACCGTTGTCGGCGATGATGGAGAATGGTATACTTTTGACAGAACAGAAAATAAATGGCTTATTGATCCCGAAACTAAACAAAGAGCTACATTATATAATTGGGCTACTGATTCTTCAACAAGAAATTATGATTCACGACCTGTAAATGAAAATGCTGCAACTGATTTTGAGGCAGAAAAATTAAATGTATTCTCTGATGAAAATTCTTCAATGAGAGCCTTAATAGATAGTGAATATGATTATATCAGACAATATGGCGATTATCAAACAGATTGGGGTACAGGAAAATTATTAGAATCAAATATTCCTGAACTTCAAGAAACAGTTACGGGGGTTAAAGGTGAATTTATAAATACCAGTCCTTATTCTGAAAAAATGATCTTGATGAATAATGGGCCATGGACATTTAGAAATTATTGTTCAAATGCTAAATATAGAGCATCATTAAATGTAGTCGGCGATCCAAATATTATTAAAGAATTGGATACATTCTGGGAAACAGGCGAGTATACTGATATTAATGGAAATAAAATTAAATTAGACAATTCTGATATGACCAAATTTTCATATAAAACATACACTGATGTTTCCAAATGGGATTCAAGAGAAGATCCTATTACTATGTATTTCGCGGACGAACCCTCAGAGGCAATGAAAAAAGCTATAACAGATATTTCAATGAAATATCAAAGAGGAAGTTTAAGCTATCCGTCTTCAACTGATACACCTTGGTTATCGTTTGATGAATATCCTAATCAAGAAATGATTGATGATTTGTTTAAAATGACGGAAAACGATTCAAGACTTTATAGTGAAGTATATAGTTATCTTAGTGCATATCATAAATATGGCGAATATAATATTTCAGAAGGTCAGTATAAAGCAATAAAAAATATTATTGAACAATATATCGCATATAAAAATCAAAGTAATTAGGACTACACTAAAAAGAAACATTGCAGGCATGATGATTGCAATAAATGCTTAGTTGATATTTCACAGAAACAATATTAAACAAGCCATTGGGAATATCTATAAAATATTTGCTTTAGAGTTTCTGCCCATAAGTTCTGCAATTTTAGCGATTGTCTTAGGAAAATATCTTATTAAAAATTGGCTTCTGTCTGATAATATATCGATATTGTATCCGTATGTTATTAAAATTGAATTAGTTTCCGCAATGAATTCATTTAAGCCTATTGAATTGCTTAAATTTGCTTGAGGTGAGAAATATTCTATAATTTTCTGTTCGTGGTGAGGCATTGTTTGCTCATATAAAGCCATTTCTTTTTTATATATTCCCTGTAATTCTTCGTCTTCCTCAATGTTAGGATTTTCGAATGCTTTTATATGCCCGCATTCATGACCGATTATGGATTTATTTTGTCCCGTATATATTTTAAAAGAACGTTCGTTCATTGAAGAAAACTCTTCATCCGTGTAATTCCAGTGTTCAATATTATTATCAATATCAATTAAAATATCTGCAGGGAGGTTTTTTGCAGCTTGCCATAGTTTTTCTTTTCCGAAATAGGCGAGTTTTTTCCCTAAATTAATAGTTCTTATTTTATTACCGCTTCTGATTGTTACGGTTTTATGTTTATCGTCAAAGGTTAATGTATATTCATTTCCGTTGATTATATTTTTAACTCTGCCGCTGCTGTCTGTTTCTGTGCTTCTTGAAATATCCAGCAAAGAATTTCCGTTTTGGTCCGTGATTTTATATATGTAATTACTTTTTAATGTTTTTCCGGCAGTGTCTTTTCTCTCACTGTATTCTCTATAAACCTTGCAGCCGTTTGCTGTAAATTTTTCCGTGAATTTTATGCTCCCGTCTGCTTCTTTTGTGACGGAGGAAATAGTTATGCCTTTCCCTTTTACCGATTTATTTAACGGGTAATCAATTTTATTTGAGCTGTTTAATTGACCGCTTTCTCTAAACTGAGATATATCATAATAAGTGCTTTCATAAGCACCTTTCAAGAGTGTTGAGGCTTTTGTATAAACTACTCCTTTTATTCCATGGGTTATTTTATCGGGGATATATTGTATTAATTCTTTTAAATTTTTGTTTTTATCATATTTTGATTTAAAAATATATTCTCCGCTGTTTTGATAAGATGAAACACTGCCGTCTTGATATGTTTCAGTCCTGCTTTTTTGAGTTTTTCCGCTTTGATTAAATATTTGTATTATTTCTATTTTGCTTTTGTTTGTGCGAATAATCTTTTTAAATATTGCTTCAAATTCGCATGTATCCTGCCGTTCTTCTATTGTTACATCATATTCATCTTTTAAAAGCTGAGCCATTTGAGGATTTATCTTTATTAATTTTTTTAATGCCTTTATTTCATCATCATCAAATAAAGAAAGTGCGCAAGCTGATGTTTTGCTTAAACCTTTTGATAAATATTCATTATATTTTTTATTATCGCGCTCACCTTTTTCTAAACTTATTATTCTCATTATATAGGCGAAGCAAACCCCTTGGTTAATCAGTTCTAATGCCCTTTTATAGTCTTTCCCTTTTAAACTTGTAAAAACGCAAATGTAGTCTTCATCAATATTCATCTTGCTTAAACTTGAAACATGCCTTGTTTCATAGTCTTCTAGTAATGCAAGATTTATTGCGTTAGCGGGGCAAAATCCCATATTTATATATTTTTGATAACGGCTTTTTTCTTCAGGACTCATAGTCATAATATCTCTTGCCGTTTCAATATCAATATTTTGAGCTAAAAGATTGTTTAATTCCGCTTCATTATTGTTTTCTGCAAGAATTGAAGCAGTAATGGGAGTTAAACCTTTTTTTAAATATTGTATTGCTTCATTAAACTGTTTATCATCCAAGTAAATAAAATCTGCGGTTTTCTCAGGATCAATTCCGTTTCTTTCAAGCCTTAGGGCTCTATTGTATGCTTTTCTTTGCCCGTTCAATATTTCGGGCAGGGTTTCATCAATAAAACCTTTTTTAATAAGCCTTAATCCTTTTTTATAGTCTTTTTCTTTACTTTTTGCCAATTTATCTATAAAAAAATCAACAGTGCCTAAATCAGTTAAAACTTTTGCGCGCTCGTATTGTGTATCATCTAATTTCGCAATTCTTTCTGCTGATTGTTTTTCAATGCCTTCATTCAGCATATATTCATACCGTTGTTCAAAGGTATCATTATTTCCGCTAAATGTAATATTATTTTTCGTGTATATATTAAAAATTGGTGTTATTTTCATACTTATCTTAAAAACAACCGAAATTTATTTTGCTATAAATACGCAAAAAAAATGTTTGCAGAGTATGCAAACATCAAATAAACACGAGGATATTAAGAGAGAGAGTAAAAAAATTGTTTTTAATCATTCTGCCTAAAATGGCTGATTATTTGTAGAGTTCCTCTTAACAGTGCCTCTTTGTGTTTTTTTGTTTTTTATTTTAATTCCTTTCGTTTATTGTCTACTCTTATATAAAGTTTTTTTTTGAACAAGAATTGCTTTTTTTAATAAAAGCAGTTTAACAAAACTTAATAAAAGCTAAAAAATATTACTTGACATATACTTTGATGAGTTCCAAAATAAAAATATGTGTAGAATAGGCGCAATAAAATCCAAAAAATATTTACACCCGTCGATAGCCTTAAAGTTAATGCGTTCCCAGCAGAAAGGGCACGATAATTCGGGCTTCGCATTTGTAATGCAGGACTTGGGCGGAATATTTTCCGCATATAAAGAATTGCCGACATTATCAATGGCGGCAACGGTTGAAGGAACAAGGCGCGCTGAGGATATATTGCATAATTTAGGTTTTACGCGTGTGCTTCAATGGTCGCCCGAGATAAATAATCAAAAGGGTTTAAAAATTGAGCCTATTCCTAATTATATTTTTGAGTCGTTTCAATATCCTAAAAGCCATAAATATGCCACAAAAGAAGAAAAAGAGGAACTTTTAATTGATACTGCTTTATTGTTAAGGCATGAACTGGAAAAAGATAATCTTGGATTTATATATTCTTTTTGGCCTGATGTATTAACATTAAAGGAAATAGGCAGTCCTCGTGATATAGGTACATACTTCGGTCTTTGGGAAGAAAACGATGAGTTATGCGCTAAAATCATTACTGCACAGTGCAGGCAAAATACAAATTATGATATAGTAAGATACGCGGCACATCCGTTCTTTTTAGAGGGGTATACCGTTTTAGCTAACGGGGAAAATACTTTTTTTGAAAAAAACAGAGATTATCAGCAGTCGTTATATAAGGGCTATATTGGCTTTGAGTCTGATTCTCAATGTTTTTTATATACTCTGCATTATGTAAACAAGATATTAAATTGGCCCGTTCAATATTATAAACATACGATAACGCCTTTGCCTTATGAGGAAATAGAACAAAGAGAAGATAGAGATGTGCTTTTGAGAATAAAAGCGTCGCTTTCACATCTTGAAATTAACGGGCCTAACACTATTTTAGGTGTACTTCCGGATGGCGAGCTTTTATGCGTTTGTGATTCAAAAAAATTAAGACCTGTTGTTGTCGGGCAAACGGATGAAACGGTAATAATGACCTCCGAAGTTACGGGAATTAATGATATATTGCCGGATAGAGATACTTCTAAGGATATTTATCCCAATGAAAAAGAAACAATAATTGTAAATAATGATTTGACGGTGGAAAGATGGAAGCAGTAAAGATAAATCAATTACATTTGGATGACCTGCCGTGGATTGTGGAATATGATGAAAACAAGTGTATACAATGCGGCAGATGTACTGCTGCGTGCTCTTTCGGTGCTATAAAACCCGTTGTTGAAAAACGCAGAAAACAGTCAACGGGGCTTCAAAAGCCTGCATTTGACAGATTACTTGTTATTAAACAGAATGTATCTTTTGAACATCATTGCAGAGGCTGCGGTATGTGTACAAGGGTTTGCCCTAACGGTGCAATAAAAGTTGTAAGAAATCCTAATGATAAATATTCCGTCAGATATCGTGCGGCTAAAGCAGATTCTGTTAAAAAGGGGGGACGTTCAAACTTAAATACAGAGGGAAGGACTTTAGATAAAATTAAAATCGGCAGAATATCGCAAATGACAGACCCCTCGTTAGATGCAGCACGCCACCAATTTGAATTAAGAACTCCTTTCGGCAGAGTTTTATCGGCAGACAAACTTTCACTGCATAATGTAAACGGAAAAATGGAATTAAGTTCGCAATTACCGCCAAACAGGTGGATATACCCGATTATAATGGGCGATATGTCAATTGGTGCGGTCTCTTGGCGCATGTGGGAAGCTATGGCAATAGCTACCGCATATTTGAATGAAGTAATGGGCATGCCTGTCAGAATGTGTACGGGAGAGGGCGGAATTCCCGTAAGACTTTTAAAATCACGCTATGTTAAGTATATGATACTTCAAATAGCTTCGGGACATTTTGGCTGGAACAGAATTATTCAATCCATGCCTGAAATGACGGAAGATCCCGCAGGGATATTAATAAAAATCGGACAGGGTGCAAAACCTGGTGACGGCGGATTATTAATGGCAAGTAAAGTTGCAAAATACGTGCAGGAAATTAGAGGCGTTCCAAGAGCAGACCTTTTAAGCCCTCCTACTCATCAAGGGTTGTATTCAATTGAGGAGAGCGTTCAAAAAATGTTCTTATCAATGAATGCGGCATTTAATTTCCGCGTTCCGGTTGCAATAAAAACAGCGGCTTCGGTTACAAGTGTTTCTGTTTATAATAACCTTTTGCGCGACCCTTATAATATAGTAGGCGGATTTTTCTTAGACGGACTGGGAAAGCGGATAGGAACACTCTGTTCAACAAGTCTGAAAATCGAATACCGAAAAAAGA
>CANQZO010000069.1 GCA_947628355.1 Candidatus Gastranaerophilales bacterium
CCTATGGCATATAAGTTTTTAACTCCCTCGGTTTCAAGATTATCCGTTAATTTAACACGTCCCGAGTAGAATTTTACTTCGACGCCGTATAAAAGTGTGTATCTTGACGCAGTACCGGGGGCTATTTTATCAAGAGCATATAACATTTCAATTATAGCTGTCATTTGGCGATAAGGAAGCACCAAACTTAAATCTCCGGGGGTAGCACAGGCAAGCGTCGGAGTAATTATACTGCTTTTAATTCTTTCGGGGGTTGAGCGTCTGCCGTCGAGTAAATCTCCAAATCTTTGAACCAATACACCGCCCGCAAGCATATTAGCAAGTCTTGCTACGTGCTGACCGTAGGCTATGGGTTCTTTAAACGGTTCTGTAAATTTTTCCGATACCAACAATGCAAAGTTAGTATTTGCGGTTCTGTAATTAGCATAGCTGTGTCCGTTTACGGTTGAAATTCCCGAATAGTTTTCGGTAACTACTTCTCCGTAAGGGTTCATACAGAATGTTCTTACTTCATCTCCGAATGTGGGGGAGTGATATATTAATTTTGATTCATAGAGTTTTTCCGTTATAGGTTCAAAAACAGGCGCGGGCAGTTCAACTCTGACGCCGACATCTACTGCATTATTAACCATTCCTATTTTATTTTTTGCAAATTCGTGAGTCAGCCAATCAGCGCCTTCTCTCCCCGGAGCAATAATAATATGCTCTGCTTCTATCTTTTGATTATCTTTTGTTATGAAGCCTTTTACCTGTCCGTTTTCAACAATTAATTGGTCGGCGATTGTGTCGTATAGTATTGTAATTCTTTCGTTAAGAAAATCCTGCATATTTTTAAGTACATTTAGACTTCGCTCAGTACCTAAGTGTCTGACGGGAGAATGGATGAGCTTTAATTCCGCCAGTGTTGCAGCCCTTTCAATATCGGCGAATACTTCTCTGTCCGTACCGAAAACTTCATCGGTTGCACCGAATTTTAAATATATATCATCAGTATATTTAACTAAATCTTCAACGTTTTTTCTTGGCATATAATCAAGCAAATGCCCGCCAACATCGGGAGTTAATGTTAATTTTCCGTCAGAAAATGCGCCGGCTCCGCCCCAGCCGCATAACAATCCGCATTTTTTACAGGTAGGACACTTTTCGTATCCTTCTCTTAATAAGCACTTACGTTCTTCAATTCTTACACCTTTTTCAACCAGAATAACTTTCCACTCGGGTTTTAATTTTGTTATTTCAAGTGCCGCAAATATTCCCGCAGGACCTCCGCCAACTATTGCTACATTATACATGTTTGTCTCCAAATTTATATTTTCAAAAACATGAAAATTGTAACTTAAATCAAGTTTGATTTAAACAAATCGTAAACAACATTTTACTTAATGCAAAAAATAAAAAGAACTTCTATTTATTTAGAAGTTCTTTTTATTTTATTGAATTTAATTAATGTTTATGCGGCTACATTTAATTCATTGGTTTTTGCTTTTACAGCCTCTGTTGCTGTTACAATAGGTGCATTTGTTAAAGTCTCTCCAATATATTTTATTGTTCTGGGAATTTTATATGCACTATTTAACGGATAACTTGCATCAGTAATTGTTTTTTTGAAACTGTCACCATTTTTAACATCTCTTGCTACAGTTGCAATAACTGAAGTGTCAGCTAAATAACTTTTTAACGAATCTAACTGTGCTTTAGCACCTTCTTTGTATCCTTCTACAAAAGTCCTTGCAAGTGCTGCCTGCTGATTCATTGGTCTGATAATACTCATAAAAACCTTCCTTCCTTTTACATTACCTAAAAATAAAAAACTTACTATTATATAAAGTAAATTTTAATTTCTGAATTGATACCACCTTTTTCTTTTTTACAATTCTTAATTTAATTGTATTGAAATTTAACTCTGGCAGCATTTATTATTAATTTATGAATATAAGAATTATTGCAGTCGGAAAAATAAAAGAGCAATTTCATAAAGAAGAATTAAGAGAGTTTGAAAAAAGACTGGGCAGTTATTGTTCATTTTCAATTATTGAAGTTGAGGCAGAGCAAATCCTTGATGAAGCATTGGCGGAGAAATATAAGGAGTTTGAAGCAGACAGAATATTACATCAAATTAAAAATAATTCTTATGTAATAACTCTTGAAATAACGGGGAAAATGTTATCCTCAGAAGAATTTGCCCGAAAATTAAACGAGATTACATATAGCGGGGCAGCTGAATTAGTATTTATAATTGGCGGAGCAAACGGATTGCACAAAAAAGTGAGCGATATTGCAGATTTTAAATTAAGTTTTTCCAAAATGACGTTTACTCATCAAATGATACGAATAATCCTTACAGAGCAGATATACCGTGCATTTAAGATAAATAACAATGAAAAATATCACCGTTAAATGTTAAGAATTGTAAATATAATTCTAATAGATATATCGAATTGCAATAAAATATGTTAATATAAAAATATAAAGAAACCACGACTTGAGTAGCGAATTTTCCGTAGGACGAAACGAGCGGGTCGAGTGGAGCGAGAGAACAAGCGAAGCGAGAAATCGAGCAAAACGAGCGGAGCTGCGGAGCGGGCGGAGTGCAGTAGAAGGCAGGACGCAGTGAAGCGACAGGAAACAACGACGCAGGCGAGGCGAGCGAGTCCGAAAGAAACAGAGCAAGTCCGAAAGGAATGGAATGGGTCAGCCCGAAAGGAATTGAACCTATATTTACATTTGGACTCTTGCAATTTTTGCGAAAACGGTGACGGGTTTTTAGTCAAGGGGGAGTATTGTGATTTATTGTTGCGGAGGCTATCACGTGCCTCTTAAAACAGTTTTCTTAATGCCCGATTTTCAATTTCGGGAAAGAAAACTGGAATTAATTGTATGCCCGAAATGCGGGGCTCTAAGAGCTGAGGTGACTCAGTACAACATTAAAGAGAAGAAATACGAAGTTAAAAGATTAAAAAACAAAAAAATTTCAAGATTTATCAGCGAAATAGAAACCGGAAAAATCAAGAAAATTGACATCAAACGCGGTACAAAAGAGCGCTCGGCATTTGTTTACGGGGTAAATAAAGAGTGTAAAGACGGAACCATAAAACAATATGCAGTTGATTTTAACGGAAATAAAAGGTTAGTAAAAGTTATAAACGGGTAAAAATATGCCAAAAAAGAAAAAAAACGGTAATGAAGAATTAAACTATACAAAAAATGATTCTTTTGAAAATTTAAAAACCGTACAAGAACTGGCCCTGCAGCGCAAGGGTAAAGATGATGAACTAAATCCCGATATTTCAATTTATTTGAAAGCCGAAGAACTAAAGGGAAAGTTATGCGGTTTATACAATGAAAAAGAAAAAGTTAATCAAAAATTAAATGTAATGGGAAGCGTAAAAATAGACGGAAAAGAACTTAATATAAAGGTTGGAGAAGAAGCAGACACAGGGCAAAATGATGATAGAATTACCTGAAATACTTAATATACCAGAAAAATTAATACCTGTAATAACAAAAATTAATGAATATAATTACTATTTAATTGAAGGGGGAAGGGGTGGTGGCAAATCCCAAAGTGTAGCAAGAATTATTTTATGGATTGCAGAACAAAAAAAAGTGAGAGTTTGCTGCGGACGTGAAACACAAGCAACGATATCAGACAGTGTATATAAAATATTTAACGATTTAATAAGCGATTATAATTTAAACTTTACGGTAAAATCAAACAAAATAATACATAATAAAAGCGGTTCAAGCATTATTTTTAAAGGGTTTAGAGAACAAGGCAGAGTTAATATAAAAGGCTTAGAGGGGGTTGATATTCTTTGGATAGATGAAGCCCAAGCCATTACAAAATCTACGCTTGATATAATCATCCCAACTATAAGGAAAAAAAATTCCATAGTGCTTTTTACAATGAACAGACTTGTTAGAAAAGACCCTGTTTACAGCGAATTTGTTTCGCGGGATGACTGTCTGCATATAAAAATAAATTATTATGATAATAAACATTGTCCGCAAAAGTTGATTGATGAAGCAAAGCGCTGTAAAGAAAGAAATATTCTTGATTATGAATATATTTGGGAGGGAAATCCTCAAGATAAAACAAAAGATTATTTATTTTCGGCAATAAAATTAGATAAAGCCAAAAATTTAAAATTTAAAGAAGAAAATTACAGAAAAATAAGATGTATGTCGGTCGATTTGGCAGGAAACGGCGGGGATTTATGTGTTGCCAGCTTGATTGAAGCAAAAAGCGCTTCGGGCTGGGCATTGGAAAAACAAGAACATTGGAGTGAACCCGATACTGACGTTACAAAGGGCAGAATTATTAATTTGTATTCGCTCTGGAAACCCGAATTATTGATATTAGATGCTGACGGATTAGGTTATTCAATATATGTCAGTATTAAAAATGTTATAAATAATGCAATAAAATTTAACGGAGCGGGGAGCAGTAATAGGCCGAATGCTTTAAACAGACGCGCGGACGGGTATCTTACCTTGAAAGAATTTATCGATAACGAATGGTTAAAAATATCTTCTGATTTTACAATATCACAGCTTGAATATATCAAGAAATCATACAAACCAAACGGGCAAATATTTATTCAATCGAAGAAAGATATGAAATCAGAGCAAGGTGAGAGCCCCGACTTCGCCGACAGTTTAATGATGGGAATTTATGCAATAAATTACTATTCATATCTTATTGATGAAAGAGAAGAAACTATAATGCTCGAGTCAAATTTTGACCCGTACACTTAAGAAAAAGAAAGGAAAATGATTATGTGTTCAACACCAAAAATGCCTGTTGTACCGCAAGCAGAAGTGATAAAAGCAGCTACACAGGCAGATGCTTCAGTGCAAAAAGCAAATATGGCAAACAGAACTAATGTAAAAGGTTTGGTATCCGAAAATATAAGGACCTCAAATAACGGAATTGAAGATGATATTCAATCTTCCAAAAAAAGATTATTAGGTGAGTAAAATGACCGAAACAAAATATTCTAAAAAATATTTCAATTCAAGAAGATCGGAATTGGATACTGCTTATAATGCCATAAAGCAAGATTGGCAAGACTTGGCGGATTATTTTTTACCGCGTTCGGTCAGATTTTTGGCAAGAAGCGTTAACAAACAGCCGGCTAAAAACAAAAAAATTAAAGATTCCACTCCCTTATTAGCTGTCCGTAATTTTTCATCGGGAATGATGTCAGGCGCAACAAGTCCTGCAACTAACTGGTTCAAGGTAAAGATACGAAATTACGGACAGGAGGGGAGCTATGAAGTTAAAACATGGTGTAATTCGGTAGAAAATTTGTTCCGTGATATCTTTAACAGCTCAAATTTATACAGAGTTCTGCCTTCCGTATATAAGCAAATAGGTGTATTCGGACTATCCGTACTTGCCATGCAGAGTGATGAAACATCAATCATAAGATGTCAATTACTTCCGATAGGTTCATACAGGATTGCAAAAAACTATAAAGGTGATGTAGATACCATTTGCAGAGTTTATATGGAAACGGCAAAAAATTTGTATGACCGATTTGGTGAAGAAAATGTATCACGGGATGTATTAAATGCCATAGAATCAAACAGATACGAAGAATTGTTTGAGGTTGTGCATTTTGTGGAACCGAATAAAAACTATATGCCCGATTCTGTCTGGGCGGAAGATAAGAAGTATATTTCCGTATATTATGAATTTAATTCAAATGAAGAAAAGTTTTTATCAAAAAGCGGATTTGATAAATTTCCTTATGCGGTATTTGAGTCGGAAGTTAACGGAGAAGATGTATACCCGAGTGAGTGCCCCGGAGTAAATGCTTTACCTGATGTAAAACAGCTTATGAGTATGGTGGTAGATGAGGGTAAGGCTGTAAAAAAGATGATAAGCCCTACATATAAAGGACCTGCCAGTTTGAAAAATAAAAAGATGATAGATGCGCCCGCCGCATTTATTGAAGAAGATGAAAACGGCAGAGGACTTACTCCCATATATGAAGTAAATCCAAGGGTGCTTGAAGTTGATTCAATAATTGAAAAATTAAAAGAATCAATAAAGGAAATCTTTTATAACGACTTATTCGCAATGATTTTAAATACTGCAGAGCGGTCAAGAACAGCTACCGAGGTAAACGAGTTAAAAGAAGAAAAAATGGTGCTGTTATCTCCGCTGCTTCAGCAAATACATAACGGTCTGAACTATATAATTGACTGGGTATTTGACGAGTGTATAAAATTGAACATTCTGCCGGAGCCTCCCGAAGAAATTATGGGCTCAAATATGGATATAGAATTTGTATCAACACTTGCACAGGCGCAAAAAGCCGTGAAGATATCCGCAATGGAGAGATTTACCACATTTACAATTAATCTTGCACAAGCATTGGATCCTGCTTTGCGCAACAAATTAAATGCCAATAAAATTGTCGATGATTATGCCGAATATGCAAATATTTCACCCGAACAAATTATTCCTACAAAGGAAGTAGAAAAGAAAAAAGAAAAAGAAGAAGAAAGCCAATCACAGCAAATGTTAATGCAGCAGATGAAAACAGGCTCTGAAATAATAAAAAATATCGGCGGAACAGACTCTTACGGAAGCGATTTAATGGCAAGACTCGGTTTAACATAAAAAGGAGAGAAAAATGAATGAAGAAAATTTAGAACAAAAACAAGTGGCAGGCTTGGGAGAAAATGTATTCAACAACAACACTCAGGCGGCAAATCAGCCTGTAGGCTTGGGCGAGGAGGAAAGCTGCTACGGAAAGCCCGAAAGGTATGATTATTCGGGAGTTCAATTGCCCGAAAATTATTGCTACAACGAAGAATTATTAAATGAGTTTAATGAGTTAGCAGGGAAATACAATCTGTCACAAAAGAGTGCTAATGAACTTATGTCAATGGCAGTGAAGCTGACACAGCTGACGGGTAAAAATTATTCTGAAGCTATGGCGGAACGACAAAGACAACAAACGGAAGATTATAAGCACAGTTTAATTAATGACAGAGAAATTGGCGGATCTAACTTTGAAAGAACAATGAGAACCGCAAATATTGCTTATACCCAATTTGCAGATGCCGATGTTCAAGAACTGCTCAGTAAAAGCGGATTAAATTGTCATCCGAAAGTAGTAAAAATGTTTTATGACATTGGCAGAAGAATGCAAAATGATTCTGTTTACGGGGTAAATATTGCGGCAGCTCCGAAAGAAAACAGGGAAGATATATTATTTCCCACTATGGAAAGGTAAAAAAGAAAGGAAAACAAAATGACAACACTTGGTGCCAATTATTTAACACTGGCAGATAGAATGAAACGTACCGAAAACGGTAAAATGGCAGCCGAAATCATTGAAATGATGACGGAAACAAATGAAGTTTTGCAAGATGCCGTTGCTCTGCAATGTAATGACGGAACAAGCCATATTACAACAATCAGAACCGGACTTCCAACCGCTGTTTTCAGAAATTTATACGGCTATGTGCCTACTTCTAAATCAACTACAGAACAAGTAAAAGACGTAACAGGCATGTTAGAAACATTTTCTGTTGTTGATGTTGATTTGGTGGATAAATCAGAAAGTCCTAAAAAATTCAGATTATCGGAATCCAGCGCATTTATTGAAGCTATGAACCAAAAATTATCGGAGACAATATTTTACGGAAGCATTAAAGAAAATGCGGCTGCATTTGACGGATTATGCGTAAGATATTCCAAGAAATCGGCAGACCCGAAAAAAATCGGTTCAAATATTATTGATGCGGGCGGAACAGGCTCTGATAACACTTCTATTTGGTTTGTAACATGGGGCGATTTACATACCGCATTATTATATCCCCAAAATTCACAAGCAGGCGTTCAGCATAAAGATGACGGAATTTTAACCGAAACAAGTTCAACGGGCGGAAAAAGAAAAGTATATCAAGATCATTATAAAATGGATGTAGGTCTTTCTTTGAGAGATTGGCGTTCAACCTGCCGTATTGCTAATATCAGCATATCGGCATTAGGCTCTGAGTCTGCTCCTGATTTGGAAAACTTGTTAAATCAAGCATATTACAAAACCAAAAGATTTGCTAAAACCGGTAAAACTTGTATTTACTGCAATTCAACGGTATTAATGTATTTTGAAGCTCAGCTTAAAGCAAAAACCAATGTTAACTTCACTATTAAAGAATACTTAAATGAAAATATTTTACATTATAAGAATATTCCGATTCGTGAATGCGAACAAATTACTTGCAGCGAAGAAAAAGTGGCATAAGGAGGAGATAGGATGATATTAGATGAACAAGGGCTGTTTGCAAATAATCAGCCCATTACGGGAACTTGCAATTCCGAAAATATATTGGATATGGGAAACAGAGAAGTTTCTTTCGGTACTCCGGTTGAATTATTTATTCAAATAACAGAAGATTTTAATAATTTAACAAGTTTAACCGTAAAAGTGCAGACTTCAAAAGATGAGGAGTTCTCTGACCCTGTAGATTTGATTGAACAAATTATGCAGTTGGTTGATTTGAAAAAAGGTGCCGAAGCCTCAATAAAATTTCTTCCGAAAGGGAATTTGGGCTATATGCGTTTAAATTTTGATGTAACGGGAGAAAATCCGACACAGGGAAAAGTTCTTGCGGCAATTGTTGACGCTCATCAGGAAAGTTTCCATAATAAGTAAATTTCAGTCCTCAATATATTACTATATTCGTGATATCCGAATTTATTTCGGATATCACTTTTCTTAACGGCAGGAGGTAAAATGAATTATACAAAAGCAAAAATATTTAATATTACACTGAAAAATTTAAGAGTAAGTGTAAGTATTCAAAGTGCAAATCAGCCCGATAAAAATGCGGTGGTTCTTAATGAATTTTATGACAGTGCAAGAGAGCAGGTTTTAAAAGATTTTGATTGGAATTTTGCGAACTCGTACAGAGAGTTAACTTTAACGGGAAATATACCGCAAAATCCTAAATTTTTATATGAATATGATTATCCTAATGACTGTGTATTTGCAAGAGAAATCCTCCCTTACGGAGATAAAGAGATAATAGAATTTGAAATTGCTGCGAATTCTACCGGTAATAAAGTAATTAATACAAATGTAACACCGGCAATATTAAGATATACAAGGCTTGTGGATAATGAAGCATTTTACGGCAGTGAATTTGTAATGGCACTTGGGTGGTACTTGGCATTTTTAAGTGCGCCGTCAATATGCGGAAACAGAACCATACAAAATGATTGTTTCAGTGTATATACGGGCATGCTGGCTAAAGCTAAGACTTTAAATGCTTCAGAGGGTTATATAAAAAACGA